>JBGSRG010000089.1:0-2299 GCA_041737685.1 Phycisphaerales bacterium
CGCAACGGCCGCACCGGGCACAACGGGCACAACGGGCACACCGGGCGCCTCTACGCGAACCGGCACGGTGCGGATCGACGTGGCCGAGCACACACGGCCCGCGGTGCTGAAGGAAGACTCGCCCGACAACCGCATCATCGCTGTGGCGTGGAGTCTGCACCAGCAGGGCCGGCGCGCGGTGTTTGTCTCTAAGGATCTCAACGCCCGTATCAAGAGCGATGCGCTTGGCATCCGCACCGAGGACTTTGAGAAGGGCAAGGTCGACGCCGACCGGCTTTACAACGGCTTCCTCACCGTAGAGGTCGCGGGCGAACTCATCGACGAGTTGTACGCCGAGCGGATGCTGGCGGTCGATCGACTGGCCGACGCGCTGATGGCGGTGAGCGCTGAGGGCACGCCCTATCAGCGAGATGTGGTCTCGAACCAGTTTGTCTTGATGAAGGACGCGCAGGACGAGACGCACACGGGCCTTGCCCGACGACTGGCCGACACCGACCACCTTATCCCCATCAACGGGCCGCGCAAGCCGGTCTTTGGCATCATGGGCCGCAACGTGCAGCAGACCATGGCGCTGGATCTGCTGCTCGACGACGAGATTCGGCTGGTGACGCTGCTGGGCAGCGCCGGCACGGGCAAGACGCTGCTCGCGGTCGCCGCGGGCATGACCAAGGTCTTCAACGAGGAACGGTACGAGAAACTGCTGGTCGCTCGGCCCATCATGCCACTGGGACGCGACATCGGCTACCTGCCGGGCGACAAAGACGAGAAACTCGAAGCCTGGATGCAGCCGATTTTCGACAACCTCACCTATCTCATGTCGACGCGCTCGAGCCCGATGCAGGCCGCCGAGAGCCACTCGACCGAGCAGCGCATCCGCAAACTGATGGCCGATGGTCAACTGGTGCTCGAACCGCTCACCTATATCCGCGGCCGCAGCATCCCGCACCAGTTCATGATCGTTGACGAGGCCCAGAATCTCACGCCGCACGAGGTGAAGACGATTGTCTCTCGCGTGGGCGAGGGCACGAAGGTGGTGCTGACGGGCGACATTCAGCAGATCGACAACCCCTACCTCGACCAGTCGTCCAACGGCCTGTCGTACATCATCGAGAAGATGAAGGGTCTGGGCCTTGTCGGCCATGTGACGCTGGCCAAGAGCGAGCGGTCGGAACTGGCGAGCCTCGCGGCGAAACTGCTCTGATCGATTGCCCAGATTGTCCCGAGCGCAACGCCTGACGCACGGGCCGAGCGGGCCTACCCCTGACTCGTTGGCTGGTTCGTTGAGTTTGTGTAAAAACCAGTTCATGATTGGTAACGGATGGCTACGGACGACAGGGCAGCGGTTGGGAACGGGGTTGGGTTCGGAGTGCCGAGGGTTGGAGTGCTCCTCGGGGGCGGGGCCGAGAACGTGGGGGTCGAGCGGTTGGACCTTCGCTGATCAGCGCACTCACGGTTGATTGATTCGGACGAAACTGCGGCGGTATCTGGCTTCGCACTGGAGCACAGTCGTTACATGTGTCCGTCAAACTCATGATTGAAAGCGATGAACAAGTCATGGCCCGAGTCGCCCGCGGCGATCACGACGCGTTCGGCGTGTATTGCGGGCGTTACTCGCCGCGGATCTTTGGGTTGATCGTGAAGGTGCTGGGCTTTGGTGCGGAGGCCGAGGACTTGCTTCAGGACGTGCTTCTGGAAATCTGGCGACGGTCGGGTCAGTACAAGGCGGAGATTGGCAGTGTTGAGACGTGGTCGTTGATGCTGACGAGGTCGAGGTCGATCGATCGTCTGCGGTCGCGTCGCAGTGAGCGTGCCCGGATGCAGCGTGTGGCGGAGGGCCTTCGCGAGCCGGCCGAGCATCCGCCGGAGGTTGGGCCGGAACTGAGCGAAATGTTCGAGGGCCTGAGCGACGATCAGAAGAGCGTGCTGACGCTTGCGTACCAGCACGGACTTTCGCGTGAGCAGATTGCATACACACTTGAGATTCCTGTTGGGACCGTCAAGACTCGGATTCGTGCGGCCATTCGCGCACTGGGCGACGCGATGGCGGATACGGCTGAGAGGAGTCGACCATGAAACGTCACGGCGGAGACTTCCCGCCTCAACCTCCTGAGATGCGCAGCGCCGGGTGGCGCTTTGAACCGGCCGATCTGGCGGATCTCTACGCCGCGGGCGCGATCAGCGTGGAGGAGCAGCGTGAACTGGAAGACCGAGTTGCGAGGGGGGATATCGCCATGTTTCAAGAGATCAACCGAGTGGAACCTGTTATCCGAGCCATGCTCGAACGGTTCGAGCCGATTGA
>JBGSRG010000107.1:0-2061 GCA_041737685.1 Phycisphaerales bacterium
GGCTGAATGCCGAGCGGCGCGATGGACTTACTCTGCTTGGACGCCGCTACTTCGCCGCGGCGAAGGAGTCTGATCCGTCGGGCTTGAGCGGCTCGATGTTGAGCATCACTTTGTCGACGCGTTTGCGGTCCATATCAACGACCTCGAAGCGGAACTGCTTCCACGTGAAGACGTCGCCCGTGGCGGGGATCCGGCCGAGGTAGGTCATCACAAGCCCACCGAGCGTCTCGTAGCCTTCGTCCTGCTTGGGAAGGTCCACGTCGTCGGCCAGACCGATGAGCCGGCGAAGTTCGTCGACCCCGAGAAGGCCGTCGAGCAGGTAGGAACTGTCGCTGCGTCGGACGACCATGGGGTCGTCCTCGTCGTCATGGCGGGAGACCTCGCCGATGATGGCGGTGACCAGATCGTTGAGTGTGACGAGGCCTTCGAGCGTGCCGTGCTCGTCGGTGACGAAGACGATGTGCTCGCGGTTCTGGCGGAACATTTCGAGCAGCTCGAGCGCAGGCGTGTTTTCAGGCACGAAGACGGGTGGGCGGGCGATCTGCCCGACGTTCACGTCGTCGGTGATGAGGCCGCTCTTGACGAGGTCTTTGACGTGGACCACGCCGATGAGCTCGTCCAGACCGCCCGAAGCTTTGCAGACGGGGAAGTGCGAGTGCGAACTGGTGGCGACCGAGACACGGACACGCCCGACGGGGTCATCGGCTCGGAGCCAGTCGATCTCGGTTCGCGGCACCATCAGGCCGCGGGCCGTCTGGTCGCTGAGCCGGAAGACGCGCTCGACGATCTTTTGCTCGCTCTCGTGGAAGACGCCCTGCTGCGCGCCGGTGGCGAGAATGGCGCGCACCTCGGCCTCGGCGTGGGCCTCATCGACGGACGACTTGGCCGGAAAGAGTTTGACGATGAGTTCGGTGGAGACGCTGAGCAGGCCGACTACGGGGCGGGTGATGCGCGAGATGAACGTCATCGGGCCGGACATGGCGCTCGATACGCCCTCGGGGTTGGCTAGGGCGAGTCGCTTGGGGACCAGTTCACCCAAGATGAGCGAGAAGTAGGTGAGGATGGCCACCATCGCGATCGAGGCGAGGGTGTCGGCGTAGCGGCCGATGAGGGGCAGGTTGCGGAGATAGGGCTCGATCTCGTCGGCGATGGATTTCTCGCCCAGCGCACCTGCACCGATGCCGATGAGCGTGATGCCGACCTGCACGGTGCTGAGGAATCGTGTGGGGTTCTCGCCGAGCAGAAGAGCGAGCGCAGCGCCCTTGCTGCCGCGTGCGGCCATGGCCTCAAGCCGTGCTCGGCGCGAGGAGATCAACGCCGCTTCGGTCATGGCGAAGACGCCGTTGCAGAGGATCAGTAAAAAGATCAGCGCGATGATCATCGCGTGAAAGGTGCTCCGGATCCCCCGCCCCAACTTCCCACTCGCTCATCTCCTGCCGGACTGTCTGATGCTCGACTGCTTCCCATGCGCTTGCTTGCTACTCGCTCACCTGATACTCGTCGACTTGTCACCCGCCACACCGGCACGTGTGCCTCCGAAGCTTCTTGCACGACAGGGCACATCGCCTCGTGGGAGTCCTCGAGTCTTTCGACTTCGAATTCCCGATCTGGCCGGCGGAGTTTGCCGCCTGATCGAGAATGCGTTCCTCCAACGGGGGGTGCCCTCGGGCAAAGCGCAGCCGGACCCTGAACTGGGCATCTCGTGCGGGGTCGGTTGGTGCGGCACCAAGGGGGGTGAGGAGGAGTGAGAGCGTGTCACTTCATCAGTTCGGCCTGGGCCGCCGCGAGACGGGCGATGGGCACCCGGAAGGGCGAGCAGGAGACGTAGTCCATTCCGGTTTTGGCAAAGAAATGAACGCTCTTGGGGTCGCCGCCGTGCTCGCCGCAGATACCGATCTTGAGTTGTGCGTTGGTCTGGCGACCGCGTTCGATACCGAGTTTGACCAACTGACCGACGCCGGTGCGGTCGAGCGTCTGGAAGGGATCGTTTTCGAGGATCTCCTTCTGCAAGTAGTCAGGGAGGAAGGTGTTGATGTCGTCGCGTGAGAAGCCGAAGGTGAG
>JBGSRG010000238.1:0-8000 GCA_041737685.1 Phycisphaerales bacterium
CTGCCGCGCATATCGGCTCATATCCCCGGCCAGAGGGACATGGCCCCCAGCCGCGACCTCACCTGCGCCTTTGCCCGCACCCGTGGCGTCGGGTGGCCGTGTGCAACCGAGTTGTTCCTTGAATGCAGCCACGAATCGATGGTACGGGCGACGTGCGGCACCAACGCGGCTCGCTTCTTGGGCGAGGCGGGCTTCTTGGTCGCGACCGGCTTCCGCGGCTTGCCGCTCCCCCGCTCCCGCCGACCAGACTTCGAGGTTCGCTTGGACACGGGCGGCATCGTCCGACAAGCCAAAACACGCTTCCCCTCCGTGCCCTCCGTGCTTGCTCTGTGGACTCTGTGTACCGCTTCTCTTTGCTCGCTCGCCCGCCCACCAAACCACCCCGCGTTCGCGCCTGCGCGCGCAAACGCCATCACGACTATCGACTCTCTCGAATTTCTGCACCCCAACCCATAATTTCGCTAACCCCATGCCAAACAAGCCCTAACCGCGCCATCTCTCCCGGCGCAGACCAACAAAGCGCAACCCCTGCGCGCGCAAACCATGCTCACCGCCCCTCTCCATTACCACTCCCCGACGACTCCCGGCCACGCCCGCCTCTCGCCCGCTCCACTCATTCGCCGCACACGGAGACTCCATCATGCCCACCGCCGCGCGCCGCTCCATCGACCTGCCGCCCCTCACCACAATCCGCGGCGACTTCGACCTCTACGACCGCGCCCTCAACAAACTCTGGCAACTCGCCTGCGCATCCGACGATCCCGAAACGATCCGACGCTGCTGCGCTGAGATCACTCGCTCGCTCGGCCGCTCCTTCGCGCGCGACGAACCCACCTGGCACCACCGCATCACTAATGGCGACTTTGGTGAAGAGACCGTCGCTCCATACTGCGAACTCGACATCGACGAAGCTGACCAGGACGAGCCGCCAGAATCGATGCTGCCGTGCTCGTCAGGATCGCCATCCTCTGCGCCCACTTCATCCACTTCGCCCGCATCGCCATCATCGCCCGCTTCAGCCACTTCATCGCTCATGTCCGCATCTTCCCCATCATCGCCGTCAACTTCACCGACGCCCCCACCCACAACACACCATGTTCATCCGCCGCAGCCCCTTCCGGCTGCCAACGCTCTCGCCCGTCCCGCCGCCGAAGCGAGCGACACCAAAGCGCCATCCTCCAACCCGGTCGACAACGCAGCCGTCAGCCCCACCATCGACACTCTCCCCGACACCCACGCCGCCACTCGCAGCGACGCCGCCGCCGATCCGCAGCTCGCCGACCCTCCCGACGCTCACCCCCACGCTCCACCCCTCATCACCACTCATCCCTTTCCTGATCCCCATCCCGCTCCCACTTCCTCCGTGCCACCCGCCAACACTTCGTGAACTCCGTGGACCGCTTCGCGGCCCCGCATTTCTTCACGCCCTTGCGAAACGACCGAACTCGTGGGATGATCACGCCATGCCAAACGAGAGAGTGAAGATTGCAGAATCAATCGAGCGTGCGATCGCGAACTCAGATGAGTCTGCACCCGCAGCGTGGTGCGCGCCTTCGGCGCTGCGCGAACGGTTCGAGACCGATCGATTGGTCCTGCGCTTCTGGGAGCCGCACGACGCGCAGGGAATGCTCGATGCGATCGAGGTCGATCGCGCATCGTTCTTGCCGTGGCTGCCCTGGGTGAAGGCCGACAATCGGAACTTGGAAGAGTGCCTCGCGGCGATCGGGCGGATGCAAGAGAAGCGCTCTCGAGTTGAACCCCCGGCGGATGACTTCACCATCGGCATCTTTGAGAAGGGCACGGAGTTGCCGCTAGGCGGTACCGGCTTGCACCGAATCATCAGCGCTTGGCACGAAGCCGAGATCGGCTACTGGGTGCGGCGCGACTGGCGAAGCCGCGGCGTGTGTACCGAGGCGGTCAGCGGCTTGCTGTCGTGGGCCTTCACGCCGCAGGATCGCGGCGGTTGGGGGCTGCGCCGCATCCACATCCGGTGCGCCGGGAACAACCTTGCGTCGCAGCGCGTGGCTCGCAAGCTGGGGCTGCGAGAAGAGGGTCGGCTGGTGGGAGAGCGATGGGTAGAGGGGTCGGGCTGGGAAGACACGCTGGTGTGGGGCGTGCTGAAAGAGGAATGGAATGTGGACCAGAGCAAGGTGAGACATCGCTGAGTTGAGCGCAAGTGCAGCGTCATCGAGTGCCCAAAGCCAGAACTCAATAGCACGTTTGAACGCACAGACGAAACATCTGTGCCACCCCACGCTAAAGAAAAAGCACAGGCCCTTGCCTGTGCCAGTCTTGGTTTGATCTGTCGGTGATCCAGAGACTCAGCGGGCGTAGTGCGCGAAGGCCTTGTTGGCCTCGGCCATACGGTGAATCTGGTCGCGGGTCATCATCGCCTTGCCCTCGCCGCGAGCCGCGTTGTAAATCTCATCGGCAAGACGGTCGGCCATCGGCCTGCCGCGCTCGCCGCGGGCCGAGTCGATGATCCAGCGGAAACTGAGCGACTGCTGACGCCGCCGGTTGACGGGCATCGGAACCTGATAGTTGGCACCGCCCACGCGCTTGGAGCGCACCTCAACGAAGGGCTTGACGTTCTCGATGGCTCGCTGGAACACGGCGAGCGAGTCCTTGGGCGCTTCGGGGTTGTTCTCTTTCTCAAGTTTCTTGTCGATGATGTCCATCGCGTCATACACCACGCGCTGCGCGACCGACTTCTTGCCGTCCTGCATCACGCAGTTGACGAACTTGGAGAGGATCATGTCGCCGAAACGCGGGTCAGGACGGAGTTGGTCTTCGCTGCTGGTGATTCTGCCGGCCATCGTGGAACTCCTGGCTCATCCATGTGCGCGGGGTTCATCGCGTCACATCGTTTGTTCACCGCCGCTGCTCGCTCCAAAGCGAACGGGCGATTACTTGCCTTGCGGGAAATGTCCCCGAAACATTTGTCGGGGCTCGCCATGGCGGCGATGCGCGGCCCGCGCCGCGCGGAGAAAGCAAAGTCTGTCGATTACTTCTTAGAACGCTTGGCGCCGTACTTTGAGCGGCCCTGCTTACGCTTCTCGACGCCCAGGCAGTCGAGCGAGCCGCGGACGACGTGGTAGCGCACACCCGGAAGGTCGCGGACGCGACCGCCGCGGACCAGAACAATCGAGTGCTCTTGGAGGTTGTGTCCTTCGCCGCCAATGTAGGCCGTGACCTCTTTGCCGTTGCTCAAGCGCACGCGGCAGACCTTGCGAAGCGCCGAGTTGGGCTTCTTGGGTGTGACGGTCTTAACGATGGTGCAGACGCCGCGCTTCTGCGGGCATTGCTGCAGGTCCTTGTTGCGCGAGCGGGCAGCCTCGGAGCGTCGGGGATTACGGACAAGTTGATTGATCGTGGGCATCTGGGTCTTTCTCGGGACGCGGAATCTCTAGGGCGGGAAGTCTAGGCGGGCGCGAACAGATGGCAACCGCAGCAGGGAATGGACGCCGAGACGGGGGCACAGCCGTCGATATCAAACAAGTTCCGAACAAAAGGAGCCGCGGGTTAGCCGCCGCGTTCGGTGGAGACCTTCTTCACCTCCACCGAGCCGATCCAGACCTTCTCGTTGGACTCGATGTTGGTGAGGTCGAGGTTGACCTGATAGTAGTTGACGATGGTCTTGCCATCGATACTGCGGTCTTTCACCTGCTTGATGTCGCCCAGCAGCATGAGATCGGCACCGAGTTCTTCTCGCATGATCTTGCGGGTGGCGGCCGTGTTCCACTCCTGGCCCTGCAAGCGTTCGTCGCGGAGTTCGCCGCGATCGTTGCGGGCGGCGACGATCCTCACGCGACCGCTGTTGAGCATCTCTCGCTCAAAGTTGCGTGTGAAGAGGCCGGAATCGAGGTACTCGCCGGTTTCGTTCTTGACAGGGCCGACGATGATGATGGGTCGCTGGCCGTTGTGCTCGCGGCTCCAGGTGTCGATCCACTGCCGAAAGAGAGCGTCGTTGCTCATGCCCTGCCAGACCTGACGCGCGTCGGTGTCGTTGAAGCGATAGTCCACGTCGACGACTGTGCCGGGATCAACACGCTTGACCTCGCGGGTGCGAGTGCAGGCGGGCAACACAACGGCGGCGGCGGCCAGAAGGAAACTGAGCGACAGGTTGGCTTGGCGATTCATGATGGACTCCTGAGTGTGGTGACGGGTGGATTGTTGCTGATGGATGAGGCGGTTTGGACGCCAGGGATTCGCTGTGCCGACCAAGAGTGGGACAAGCCTATTGCCACCAGTATTCAACGGTGGTCGACAGGGCGCTTGCGCCGGGCGCAACGGTGATGGGCCGCCACGGGCCGGCGTAGAGCAGGCCGCCGGGACCAGAGAGGTATTCGATTCGAACTTCGTAGTCGCCCGGCTCGAGTTTGGCGAGGCCCACGTGTGCTTGGCCCGGCAAGAAAGTCCAGGAGCGCAAGTCGGCCTTCTCGGTGGTGGTGAGGAAGAGGATTCCGCCGAGGATGCCCGCGATTTCGATTCCGGTTTGCAGGTCGTCGCTGCTGGCACTCTTTCGGCCAACCTCGGTGGCGATGGTGACGGCGGCGGCCTTGGCCGAAGCGCGCAGAAGTGTGCGGATGGTGATGGCGGGGAGTTGGCGACGGAAGTTTTCCTCCGCGACGACGCGCAGATCTTCGACCAGCGGCAAGGGATGTTCGAGGATGGGCTGAGTAGAACCGGGCGAACGCACCACGGCACGGGCCGACGCGGCGGCGGCGGGACCGTAGAGCATTCTGGGCAACTCGAAGTAGACGGTGTAGGTGTAGAGCGGGATGGGGCCGATGCGCTGCGGGACTTTGATCGGACCGCGTCCGCTCATGGCGACGAAGAGTGTGTTGACGTCGCTCGGGTCAAGGTCGCCGATGTTCTGGAAGTTCTGTTCGTCGACGCGGGTCTGGAGCGACTGTTGCAGACGGATGGCGCTGAGCAATCGCTGGCCGGCGACGTTCTGGAAGTTGGTGTTGCCGGACTTCATGAACGCGACGGCAGAGAGGAAGGTGCCGAGCGGGCTTTCGATGAACTCGCCGGCGTCGGCCACTTCGACTCGCGATCCGAGCGCAGACTGTGCGTCGGCGAACTTCGAGTCTTGCTTGAGGGTTTCGATCTCGTGGACATAGCGACGCCGGAGCCAGTCAGACTTGTTGGCCAGTCGGCGAGCCTCGACGGTTGCGCCGTTGTTGATCACGTCGCGCCGAAGATGGGCGAGGAGTTTGAGCACGTTGACGTACATGTCTTCATACGCCGCGGCGTAGTAGGGCGACTGGGTGTCGTTGAGAATCCAGGTGGCGAGTTCGTCAGCGCCGGTCTGCTCGCGCTCGAGTTCCATGTAGTCGTCGGCCTTGTTGAGAACCTCAACGGCGAAGGGGTATTCGTCGAGAGCCACGGCGACGGCGCCGCGTTCAAGCCACCAGAGCAGGCGGTTCTTCTGGCCGTAGTCGGCGAGGATTTGCTGGGTGTCGAGCAGCGTGGCGGCCTGCTGATACTGGCCTTGGGCGTGGAATGCTTGCAAGGTGTCGCGCGTGTCGTCGAAACGTGTTCGACAGGCGGGCAGCGCGAGCAGCACGCTGAAGAGGAAGGTGAGGAGGATGGACTGACGCGCTGAGGGCATGGAGTGACGGGGGGTGGCGGCGGGTGGGAGTGCTGGGCGGTGTTGCTGAGCAGAACCAAGGCCTTCATCAAGTATAGTGTCGGCTAACCGGGTGGTTGCTTGATCTGCTGGGGTAGTTGGTGGATGCTTGGGGCATGAATGACGCACGAGAAACGGGTGGCGGGTTGTCGGTCAGCGAGTTTCAAGGTTTGATTCGTTCACGGTACTACGCGACCGACTCGGCGCGGGGTGCGGCGGGGACCTTTTTGTTGTTCATGGAGGAAGTGGGCGAGTTGGCCACTGCGCTGCATGACAATCGCGCGGGGAGATCGCCGGGGCCGACCGATGCGCAGCGCGCGAACCTTGAGGAAGAGTTTGCCGACGTGCTGGCGTGGCTGGCGACGTTGGCGAACATCACGGGGGTTGATCTGACCGAAGCGCTGAGCAAGTACACACAGCCGGGACGGGTTGAGGGGACCAAGGACTGATGCGAAGACGGGCCGGGTCGGGTCGGTCGAGAGCACCGCTACAGTCGAGGATGAAGACGAACTGGACAAGCGGGTTGCAGCGCGCGGCGGGAACGAGTGGGGCGCTGCCCATGGTGGGCGTGGTCAGCGCGTTGCTTTCGTGGTCGCTGACGGGATGCGGATCGAAGCCGTTGAACGAAGAGCGTGTGGTGGGCGGCGTCTACTCGCCGCCGACGATCACGCGCTCGTCGGTGCTGGATGAGCAGACGTTGCAGGCCGAGTCGTCTCGTGTGGCGGTTGAATCGGTGGTGTCGTTGGATCGGTCGAACTGGCCGGTGATGCCATTTGCGGTGCCCAATGCACTGCCGTCGCACCAGCCGGTGTATCACTCGGATGTGCATTTAAACCTGAACACGGCGCGGAACCTCAGCAAGTATCCGACGGCAGACTCAGCGAACCAGACGACCAACTACGACGCGCAGCGCGATCAGGTTTTCGAGGCGATGCTGGCACCGGCGGTAGCGGCGGGCGACATTGTGCTGTTTTTGCCGCGAGCGGTGTACAAGCGACCATGGTTTGTGTCGCGGTCGGGCTTGCAGGGACCGGACTCGGGTGCGTATGCACGCGGGCCGGGACGATCGTCTTCGTACCTGCCCGAGCCGGTGGGCGAGCCGATGTTCCCGATGACCAAGAACCCGCCGGGGCGGGCTGTGGATGAGGATGGGGCGGTGAAGGGTGGGGGTGCAGAGGCACCCGCCACGCCGACGACACTGCCGGGCAGACCTGTGGAAGTGGAGGGTGGTGGGCCGTTTGTGCCGGCGCCCGGACCGGTGGTTGAGGAAGAACCGGCCCGCGCTGCGACGCACATTGGCGTTGGGGATGGGATGGGGTCGAAGCCGAAGGCGGGTAAGCCGTGAGCCAGTTTGTGCCGGGCGATGCGAAGGGTGAGTCGAGCGGGCTGGATGTTCGGGGCTTGCCTGCGGGGTATCCGTATCGGCCGGAGTGGGAAGTCACGCCGCGCGAGGTTCGGACGGTGCTGGCGGAGATGCGCGGTGACGGAGCGGCCTGGGGCGGAGCTGTCGGTGCGGTGCTTGTCGACTGTCGGCAGCCGGACGAGTATCAGGTGTGCAGGATTGAGGGGGCGGTTCTGATCCCGCTGGGTGAACTGGAGCGGCGTGCGGACGAACTTGAGGACGAAGAGAGCGGGCGCAACCGGGTGGTGGTGGTCTATTGCCACGCAGGTCGGCGGTCGATGAAGGCGGCGACGATGCTGCGGGCGCTGGGGTTTGGGCGGGCGGTGTCGATGGCGGGCGGGATTGATCTGTGGTCGGTGGATATTGATCCGAGGGTGCCGCGGTATTAGGGGGTTCGGGGATTGGGTTGCAGCCGACAGGGGTTTCGTGGGGCTGATTGGCTGCCAACAATGTGCACCGTGATGCGTCGAGTTGACCCGGATCTGCCGGGCCGATCGGGACTGATTGGCATGGCCTGCGAACGTGCGATGGATCGCGCGTGGCCCTGCTGAGCGGCTTGATGGTGGTTCGGAACGGGTTGATGGCGCGGGAGACACAGGCTCATGGCAACGACGAATGGCGTTCGGTATTCCAACGGCACGGCAAGCGCGCGGCACGAGGCCGTTTCGGCGGCAACGGCGTGGAAACCCTCGCAGCCGCAGCAGCCCGGTGATGCGCACGGGGCGCGGATCGAGCAGGTGTACGCCGCGGACGTGTTTGGCGAGCGTGCGATGCGCCAGCGTTTGCCGAAAGACGTGTTCAAGAAACTGATGGAGACGACGCACCTGGGCAAGCCGCTGGGTCGCGAGATTGCCAACGTGGTTGCGTCGGCGATGAAAGAGTGGGCGATCGAGAACGGCGCAACGCACTACACGCACTGGTTTCAGCCGCTGACGGGGCTGACGGCGGAGAAGCATGATGCGC
>JBGSRG010000258.1:0-6545 GCA_041737685.1 Phycisphaerales bacterium
CATACACGTTGGATACCAGCCTTGTGAACCCGGCGCTGTCCTGTCAGCAGTTCATCGTGCCGCTGGACTCGCTGCTCCTGAGTCCGTCGCCGATCGGCGCGGCGGTTTGCGCATCACGGACTCGGAGGGCAGGCCACTCGACGGCAGCAAGACCTACAAGACTCAAATGCCGCCGTGCATCCTCGCCAGGGACTTCTGGTCTTTCATCGTTTACGACAACCAGAGCCGCTCGATGCTCCAGACAGACCAGCGCTTCCCGGCCATCGGTAGCCAAACGACGTGCATTGTCGTTAACCCGACACGTCGGTGGGTGGCTGGTTCGGCCCGGCCGCGCCCAAGGGTCACGAGTCCAACAAGGTCCAGACCATCCCCGGCAAGGGCTGGAACGTCCTCCTGCGTCTCTTCGGCCCCGAGCAGTCATGGTTCGACAAGACGTGGCGTCCGGGGAAGATTGAACTCGTCGAGTGACCTGCCATAGACTCTCTGTTTCCAACGCGGATCGGATCGATTCACTCCACCTTATCCCCTTCTTCGCTCGACGAGCGAAAGCTTCTCATCATCCACTCCCGTCGATCTCGGCTTGATTGGCCGGTGACCTCGCAATCCCCCCCTCGGAGACCTCACCTGTGAACAAGTCCAGTTCATTCTTCTTCTCACTCATCCTTCTCTGCTTGGCGCACGGGTTCAGTTCGACGGTCTGTGCCCAGGAAATCCTGCCCTTCCCGCCGACTCCGTCGGCGTCGACGGCGGGATTGACGATGCAGGATTCGATCTACAAGAAACGCGTGACAGAGTCACGCCTTCAGCCCGGTTCGCCGAACGTGCTCATCATCCTTATGGACGATGTGGGGCCGGCGACGCCCTCGACTTACGGCGGTGAGATCAACACTCCGGCGCTCTCTCGGGTTGCGAAGATGGGCATCTCTTACAATCGCTTTCACTCCACCGCGATGTGCTCGCCCACGCGGGCTTCGCTGCTCACCGGACGTAACCACACGCGCGTCGGCAACGGGCAGATCTGCGAGTTGGCGAACGACTGGGACGGGTTCAGTGGCACCATCCCCAAGTCCTCGGCGACGGTGGCGGAGGTGCTAAAGGCTTACGGCTACAACACAGGGGCATGGGGCAAATGGCACAACACGCCCGCCGAACAGACAACCTCAAAGGGTCCCTTCGACTACTGGCCCACCGGTTACGGATTCGAGTATTTCTACGGCTTCCTGGCCGGAGAGGCGTCACAGTACGAGCCGAACATGGTGCGCAACACCACCATCGTCAACCCGCGCGAGCTTCACCGAAAGGGCTACCACCTCACCGAGGACATCGCCGAGGACGCGATCACATGGCTGCGGGAGCAGCAAGCCTTCTCGCCCGACAAGCCATTCCTGATGTACTGGGCACCGGGCGCGTCACACGGCCCACACCACATCATGAAGGAGTGGGCGGACAAGTACAAGGGCAAGTTTGACGATGGCTGGGATGCGTATCGAGAGCGTGCCTTCGCCCGCCAGAAGCAGCTCGGTTGGATCCCTCAGAACGCTAAGCTCACGCCACGCCCCGCCACCCTGTCCGCGTGGGATTCGATTCCCGAAAGCGAAAAACCGTTCCAGCGACGGCTCATGGAGGTCTACGCCGGGTTCACAGAGCACGCAGATTTCAACGCCGGCCGGGTCATCGACGAGATCGAGAAACAGGGGAAACTCGACAACACACTCATTTTCTACATCTGGGGTGACAACGGCTCCTCCGCTGAAGGACAGAACGGAACCATCAGCGAGCTGTTGGCGCAGAACGGCATCCCGACGACCATCAACCAGCACATCAAAGCCCTGGACGGCCTTGGCGGGCTTGATGTGCTCGGGTCGTCGAAGACCGACAACATGTACCACGCCGGATGGGCGTGGGCCGGCAGCACGCCCTATCAGTCCACCAAGCTCGTGGCCGCACACTTCGGTGGCACTCGCCAGCCGATGGCCGTCTCGTGGCCCGCGAAGATCAAGACTGACTCCACGCCGCGGCCGCAGTTCCATCACGTCATCGATATCGTGCCAACCATCTACGAGGTGACGAAGATCACACCTCCCCGCTTCGTCAATGGTGTGCCACAGGACTCGATCGACGGCTTAAGCATGGACTACACGTTCGCTGATGCCAAAGCGAAGGACCGCCGCACGACGCAGTTCTTCGACATCATGGGCAGTCGCGGCGTCTACAAGGATGGCTACTTTGCCTGCGTCTCGGGGCCGCGAATCCCCTGGGTACCGGGCTTGCCAGAGGGTATCGCCCAGTGGTCGCCTGAGAAGGACACCTGGGAACTGTACAATCTCAATGACGACTGGAGCCAGGCCAACAATCTCGCCGCGACCATGCCGGAGAAGGTCGCCGAAATGAAGAATCACTTCTTGTTAGAATCCACCAAGAATCTGAACCTTCCGATCGGCGGCGGTCTGTGGAGCGTAGTGTTCCACCCGGAAGATAAACCGAGCACGCCCTACACGGAATGGACTTTCAGCGGCCCGATCACGCGCATGCCTGAAGGCACGGCACCAAAGCTCGGCAACACAGCGAACATCGTAAAGATGGAAGTGACCATTCCCGCCGATGCCAACGGCGTGCTCTATGCATTAGGCGCGTTTTCCGGCGGCCTGACGTGCTACCTAAAGGATGGAACACTTTGCTACGAGTACAACCTGTTCGAGATCGAGCGCACGCAAATCAAGACTAAGGAACGGCTCGCCGCGGGCAAAGCGATCATCGAGGTGGAAACCAAAATGCTCGGAACCCGACCCGCCTCGCCCGCTCAAATCTTCATCCGCGTAAATGGCACGGAAGTCGCCACCGGCAAGGTGCCCATGACTGCCCCGCTGCTGTTCACGGCGAACGACTGCCTCGACTTCGGCAGCGACCTCGGGTCACCGGTATCGCTCGATTACTTCGACTTGGCGCCCTTCAGGTTCAACGGGACAATCGGCACAAGCACGATCAAGTACTCCAAGCCATAATCCCGCCGACCCCGTGATGGGCAGTGGTCACACGCGACCTGTTCCGCCCACCCGCACCACGTTTCTCTCGCTCGCCTATCCACGCCTGCACGGTCTCGTCGTTGTGCTTGTGGTCGTCGTCGGCGCCGCCCGAGTGATGCTGGAGGGCTCATTACCCCTCCGATGTGCTCGTGGGCGGAGCCATTGGATGGTTCGCTGGAACGCTGGGAATGCGCTTGGTCAGTCAGGGGGAAGCCGGGCGGACGGCTGGGCTTGGTGTAGTGAAACCCAGCGCGACCGGCTCGTGAGCCAGAGACTTCATGCGCTCGAACAAGGATGACGGACTTGCCCGATCATCCACCACACTCCAGTTTCGCAAACCGTTACCGCGGACGGTATGGCTGCTGAGTTGGGTTTCCTTCTTTGCGGATGTGTCGAGCGAGATGATCTATCCGCTCCTGCCTCTCTTTCTTATCGGCGTGCTCGGTTCATCCAAGATGCAGCTCGGCCTGATCGAGGGTGCGGCGGTGCTGATCGTCGCGGTGATGACCGCCATTGCCGGGTTTCGCAGCGACCGCTCGGGCAAGCGCGTTCGCTGGATTCAGGTCGGGTACGGACTACCAATGGTGGGCAAAGCGATGATCGCTCTCGCCACCGCTTGGGGCTTCGTGCTGGGCGGTCGCCTGCTTGACCGCTTCGGCAAAGGGTTAAGGAGTGCTCCCCGCGATGCCATGATCGCCGGCGCGGTGGGGGCGGACCAGCGAGGGCGGGCCTTCGGCGTGCATCGCGCCCTGGACACGGCGGGGGCACTGATCGGCGTTCTGCTCGCAGCACTCCTGCTCTGGTGGCTCACGGGCACACCCGCGAAGTCCGACCACACTCAAGTCGTGACCGCCGCCGTTCAGACACCCGAGTGGATTTATCGAGTCATCTTTGGAGTGGGCGCGGGGCTCGGGCTTGCCTCCTTCCTCCTCACGTTCCTTGTGCGGGAGTCCGATGCGGCTGAGCCTACCGCAGAACCGCTCCCGCTGAGCGCGGCCTCGAAGGATGAACAGGCGACAACGAAAGCCACAGGCTCTGCTCGCGTCCCGCTGCCCCGTTCCTACTGGGCTGTTCTCGGAGTGTTGCTCCTGTTTTCGCTGGCCAACAGCAGCGACACATTCATCCTGATCCGTGCGAGCGACCTGGGCTACTCGCCGTGGGCCGTCGTAATGGTCTATGCGCTCTTCAACGTCACGTATGCCGCCCTGTCCTATCCGGCCGGCGCGCTCAGTGACAAGCTCGGACGCTGGGGGATGATCGCCGCGGGATGGGTGATCTACGCGGGTGTGTATGTCGGCTTCGCCCTGCTCCCGTCGGAGAACGCCTGGGGAATGTGGCCGCTCATGGCCCTCTACGGTGTCTACATGGCTCTGACCGACGGCGTGGGCAAGGCCCTCATCGCCGATCACGCGCCCAAAGAGCGCCGGGGAGCGGCGATGGGCATCTTCTACGCGGTCACGGGGCTAACCACACTGGTCGCGAGTCTGCTCGCAGGGCTGGTGTGGGACCACTCCGGTCCCACAGCAGCATTCTTGATTGGAGCGGCGTTCGCGGTGGTGGCACTCGTGGCGTTGGTGTTTGGCCGAGTTACTGAGAGGATATGAACTGTCCTGCGAAGTGCTCCTTACGTAGGTGCTACGGGGCGGAGACCCTCATCGGGCGATCAGCTCAGCCCCGGATTGGCTCTAATCATCGAAACAGACCAGGCGAATCCTCATCATCGAAGACTCCGCCGTACTCCGCGACTCGCTGGCCCAGCGCTTGCGCGAGGCGGGTTACACGGTGGAACCGTGGCGGACGGCAAGCGAGGGTTGATTCCCGCGCAGACGACCGAATGCAACGTGGTCGTGCTCGATTGGATGCTGCCGGAACTCGATGGGTTGTCGGCGCTCTCTCGGGTTGCGAAGATGGGCATTTCTTACAATCGCTTTCACTCCACCGCGATGTGCTCGCCCACGCGGGCTTCGCTTCTCACTGGCCGTAACCTAGTCTCCGTGGACCCTCGTCATTGACCGCTTCACCCAGCACCGCCCCTCACTCACAACATCGACACGCCGGGTCCAGCCACCGTCGAACGCTCATCTCGAACCAGCCGCATCGCGATCAGATCCTGAACGTCGAGGATGCCCACGGGTCGGTGCCGCTCGTCCACAATCGGAATCTCATCGCGCCGGTTCTCTTGAACCATCCGCACCGCGTCGCGCGCTAGGGCCGTGTGCGGCAAGGTCGCCGGGTCGCGTGTCATGAGCTCCCGCACCGGCCGGCTCAGGTCCTGCACGCCGCGAAGCACCAATCGGCGCAGGTCGCCGTCGGTAAACAGCCCGGACAATCGGCCCGACTCCGAATCCACCAGCAGCAACGCACCCGGCCTTCGTCCATTGGTCTGTTCGGCACACTGCAACGCCGCAGCGACCGTGAGATCGTCCGGCACCGCCGCGATGAACCCCGCCGCGGGGTCGCCCACACGAAACCGCACGATGTCCATCACCGGTCGCAGCATTCCGCCCAACGATCCACCCGGATGTCGCCGCGCAAACTCATCGTCGGTCAGGTTTCGCTGACGCGAAGCGCACAACGCCAGCGCATCGCCCAGCGCAAGCATCGCGGTCGTCGAGCACATCGGCGCAGGTGTCACGTCCGCATCGTCGCAGTCGCCCACCGCCAGCGACACCGTCGCCAATCGCTCGAGCGAAGAGGGCGCTGCGATTGAGCGTTCGTCCGTCCGTCCCACACTTCCGCGTGTGATCGCAATGATGGGAATGCCGTCCTGCCGCAGAATCGCCGCGAGGTTGACCACCTCGTCGGTCTCGCCCGAGTACGAAAGTGCGATGCACAGATCCGAAGGTCGAAACCGTCCAAGGTCGCCGTGCGCCGCCTCCGATGGATGAACGTAGTGGCTCGTGATGGCTAGAGAAGAAAGCGTCGCGGCGACCTTCTGCCCAATCAAGCCCGATTTGCCCAAGCCCGCAACCAGCACGCTGCCGCCGCCGCCCGGCCCGCCCGCACACGCTACGACCAGATCAACCGCCCTCACAAACGAATCGTCGAGCAGATCCGCCATCGCCAGCACACTCTGAGCCTCCGCACGCAGCAGCGCTCTGGCCACCTCCAGATCAGTTTCAAGCGTTGGACCGGCGTGTCGTTTCGAGGCGGTCATGCCATACAAAGCGTAGACTCCTGCCAGCATACCGCTCGATCGATCCGCCCAGCACCGCTGACTACGCGCATGGCCAACCGCCCCGACCCAGCGGCCCCCTCAACCAGTCCCCTCAACCCCGCACCTTCATCCCCGCCTCTGTCCAACCCCATTCAATCGTGAGCACGGTCGAATACACCATCCGGCTTGATGCCTTCGAGGGGCCCCTCGATCTGCTGCTCTTCCTCATCAGACGTGCAGAGGTCGAAGTCACCGACATCCCTATCGCGCAGATCACCGAGCAATACCTCACGTTTCTCGACCACTTCACCCGCTCGGCTCAGCCGATCGACATCGAGAACGCCGGTGAGTTCCTGCTCATGGCC
>JBGSRG010000273.1:0-6615 GCA_041737685.1 Phycisphaerales bacterium
GAGGATCGCAGTTGATCGAAGAGGCTGAGGGCCAGATGGCACACGTGCTCAGAGTGTGCGCGCTCATAGGAACAGGCTGCGGCGAATCGACGGACAGCTCGCATGACGCCGTCGCCATCACGCGGCGCTGCGGCGCTGCCACGAACGCGCTCGGCAACCATGGCGAGCATGATGCCGTCGCGGATGCCGCCCTCGTGGGCGTGGACCGTGTTGGCCTCGAAGCGGTCAAGAATGGCATCCATGAGCACAAGGCCGGGCAGGATGATGTCGGCACGATCGGCGGGAAGCCCGGCGATGCGGGAACGAGACTTGACCGAGGTTTTGCGGATCAGATCGATGGTGTGACGCAGGTCTGCCCGCTTGAGTTGCTGGCCTTGCACCGAGCCTGAGAGCAGCCTGCCCGAGTCTGCCGAGTCAGCAGCTTGGCTGGCCGCGACGATCGAGGCGAGCGTGGTGAGCGTGCCGCCGGTGCCGACAATGGTCGATGGATACACGCGCGGCGTGCCGACGTGCTCGCGGACCACTTTGCGGACATGCTTGCGAAGTGCATCGAAACCGTCTCGGCTGAGGTGTGGCTCGCCGCCGAACTGCTCGCAGAGCCTGACGGCGCCGATGGGGATGGTGTAGACACGCTCGATCATTCCGCCGGTTGACGCTGCGCCGGGCTTGGTGCTGCCGACGGAAAGGACAATCTCGGTGCTTCCGCCGCCGATATCGACCACAAGAGCGGGCGCGGTGGAAAGATCAAAGGCCCGAGCTGCGGATCGGTATGCGTATTCGGCCTCTTGCACTGCGGAGATGATGGTGGTTTCGATGCCGGTTCGCTCGCGGATTTTCGCGACGAGTTCATCGCCGTTGATGGCGTCTCGAGCGGCGGCCGTTGCGACGATGCGTGTTTCGGCAGCGCCGTAGCCGCGGGCGATCTGGACCATTCTCTCGGCGGTGACGGCGGTGTGTTCGATGGATTGAGACTCGATCCGACCGGTTGAGTGAAGGCCGCGACCGAGCCGAGTGATTTCCTTCTCATCGTCGAGCACGCGATAGGAACCATCTGGCCCGATCTGGGCGATGATGAGCCGAACGCTGTTCGTGCCTACGTCGATTGCGGCGAGGCGAACGCTCGGTTGTTCACTCTGGTCGGTGTCGCTGTGAGCGACATGCGGAGCGTCCTTGGCTGGTTGCTGGAATGCTCGAGAACTATCTTGAGCAAGCGGCGCGCGTCGCAGCATCGCGGCGGCGGCTATGGGCCGGGTCTGGACGGCGAGGGCCGCGGTGGACGACACGATGTGGGGAGCGGTCACGGCTGATGGTTCAGCGTGGGCGGATGCCGAGGGTTGCGGGTCGCGTTCGGCCTCACTTTCAGTTTCGGGCGCAGTTGGAGGTTCCATCGCGACGTGCTTGCCCGCCCATCGGCGAATCGCGTGCCATGTTGGCGAACCTGCGAGTCGCTGCCAGTGCGAGCGACAAACGGCACGGTGCTCGTCGAGTCGTGTGTTTTCACGTTCGACCAGCGATCGAAGTCGCCTTTGATCGATGTTCGTCCGTGCTCGCTGCCCGGCCGTCGGCTTCGTGTCCGACGCGATCGGCTTCGCTCCGTCGATCCTTGCGAGCCAGGCCACAAAGTTAACCTGATCGTTGAACTCTCCCAGTTGAGTCTGCACGCCAGCCAACTCGACCTTTGCGGCCTTGAGCGCTGCCTTTGGCCACACGAAGTCAAAGACGTCGAGCATGTATCGCAAACGCTTAAGCGCGATTCGCAGTTGATGTAGTTGCTCGTCACCATCGTCACCTGAACGATTGATCCCTGCGTCAGCCGCTGCGACCTCTCGCAGGCTTTCAGCCAGTTGTCGGCCTGACAAGCCCTTGAGATCTCGCTGCCGCGAACGCTACTTGGAGTCGTCGCTCGCGTCAAAGAGTCTGGCTGTCAATCCCTCGATGGTATGGAGTTCTTGCGTGACCGAAGTCACATCGAACGGTGTAGTGCTGACTCGCTGAAGGTTGGCGAGTCGTCCCAGTGCGCGATACGCTGACTTCATTCCCCGATCGGCACCCTCGGCGTGCTCTTGGATCAGCCTGATCATCACGTCGGCATCGCGACGATCGCCGCAGGCACGCCGCAATAACTTGAGGCGTTTGCGCAACTTGCGTGCGGGCTTCTTGGGCAACATCGGCTTGAGACCGTCGATGGCGGCGACGGTCTTGCGGCACGCGACGCGGAGCTTGTGAACCTTGACTTCGAGTTGCTCGGGCTCATCTCGGTGCCTGCGCACGCCCTGAAGGGCCGTCTGAACGAGCCGGACACGAGATCCGATGATCTCGCGCAACGAGGGTATCTTTCCCTGGCGGCGGGCTGAAGTCTTGATAGGCCGCTTTGAGCGTGATAAGGGCAACGAGTGTGTCTCGGAAGGCTGCTGGCGGGATGTGTTTGAGCCTAGCACACGATTGTTCACGAAGTGTTAAGACTGACACGAAGGACGCAAATGAGCACGGCAGAAGCAGTTGATCTTCGTTCTGACACTGTGACCCGCCCCACCGCCGCGATGCGGAGGGCCATGTCCGAAGCGGAGGTGGGCGATGACGTGCTGGGCGACGATCCCACTGTGCTTGCGCTGCAGGATGAGATCGCCCGCACCATGGGCAAAGAGGCTGCCTGCTTTGTGCCTTCGGGCACAATGGCCAACCAGACCGCGATTCGAGCCCATACCGAGCCGGGCGACGAGATTATCGCGCACAAAGACTCGCACATCATTCACTATGAGACGGGCTCGCCCGCCGCGCTCTCGGGCGTGATGGTGCATGGCTTGGACGGCGAGCTCGGTCAGTTTGACGCTGAGGACGTGCGAAGCGCCGTGCGCGCGCGCAACGCGCATCACCCGTGGTCCAAACTGCTGATCGTGGAGAACACGCAGAACCGTGGCGGCGGATCTGTCTGGCCGATGGATCGCGTTGAGGCCGTGACGGATGCCGCACGGGAGGCGGGTCTGAAGACGCACCTAGACGGTGCGCGGATCTGGAACGCGTGTGTGGCCAGCGGCATCGCTGCAAGCGCGTACGCGAAGCACTTTGACACGGTCTCGTGTTGTTTCTCGAAGGGCTTAGGCGCACCGGCGGGCTCGGCGGTGTGCGGCGATGCTCGCACGATCGCTCGCGTCCACCGATTCCGCAAGATGTTTGGCGGAGCGATGCGACAAGCGGGCGTGCTTGCGTCAGCCTGTCTGCACGCGCTCGAGCATCATCGCGAGCGGCTGGCGGATGATCATCGGCGAGCGCAAACTCTGGCGCAGGGTGTGAGCGCCATCCCCGGCTTGAGCGTGCGATATCCGGTCCAGACGAACATGGTGTTCATTGAGTTGCAGAGCGGGCTTGGTACCGCCGCGGCGATGAGCGAGCGGCTGGCTGCGATTGGCGTTCGCATGTTGCCCAATCAGCCGCAGGTCCTGCGCGCGGTCTGTCATCTTGACGTCGACGATGCGAGCATCGAGCGAGCGCTCGAAGCGCTCGAGCGGTGTGCCGGACGGGTGCATTCGGCGAGTGTGTAGGGCGAGGGCCGGGCGGCCCGCGGAAGGGTCTTGCGTTGCTTACTCGGCGCGAGAGATCGCAAACTGCGTGTCAGAAGCACGAGAGAAGCTCAGACCCTGGGCGTCGCCGACCATTTTGAACTTTTCATCAAACTCGGCCTTGGTGGTGCCGGTGCCGACGCGATACTCCATGTCGAGCGTTGGCACGAACGATTCGGGCTTGAGGACCGACTTCGCCGAGTCCTTGAGGGGTTCGAGCGTGAACTCTCCCTGCCCCTTGAGTTTGGCCACGCCGTTGGAAACAGACTCTAGACGGAGTTGGGTGTTGGTCTGCAGTTTGCCCATCATCTGCACGTCGAGCGATTGATCGACGGGCCAAACGTCGCCGACTTTGGCGTCGCCGCGCTCGGGCTTGGGGAACAAGACCGGTGCCCAGCGAAACTTGGCCCACTCCTCACCCACGAGTTGGCGGGCGAACTCCGTGAACTGACCTTGCGTGACGAGTTCGGCATCGGTGACACATTCGACGGCTCGGCCCTTCTGATCGAACTTGAGCGTGATCGTTGAGCCGACGATGGGGCGTAGGGCCTTGAGCAGCGGGTTGCGACTGTCGCTGTCGTCGGGCGCAGACTTGCTGTCGAAGGTCAGTGTGGCCTTCGAGTCTTCGAGCGTTGACTTGAGTTCCACGAGTTTGAGCGCAATCGTGGTGCCCGACTCAGAGGCTTCGACGACGCTCATCTCGAAAGTGCCCTGTTGTTTGATCGTGCGACTGACGGTCTGCGGCGACTGCGAGAGTGAGGTGGTCTCGCTTCGCTTGGAGGTGAAGTTGAAGCGGGCGGTCTGCCCGGCGGCGTAGTCAGGATGCAGCGAGACGGCATCGGCAACGACCGCAGCGGTGGCATTCGCGGCGAGCGCGAGGCTCGGCGTGGTGACGATCCAGACGACCGAAACGGCAGTCGCAAAGGCGCAAAGCAGTGTTCGACGGGCGGATGAGGGAGTGGTGAACATGGGCATTCTCCGGAACGAAGGGAAGCGATCTGAACTGGCCGCACGTGCTAGAGCCATGTGAGTTGGTTCGCAGCCGCGTCAAAGGCCGTTCGCTGACCAACCACCGGCCAAGCACAAACAAACTCGACGCGACCACGGCAAGAGATTATCGACCATTCACGGGTACTTCTTGTGTCAGATGGTTCCGCCAAGCGTGGCGCTGCGCTCGGCACTGGGGCCTTACAATGCGCTTGAACCCGTCAGGCACGGGCGGGTATTGGGTGGGTAGAGGGCAGGAGATCGCGGCGGGACGATGATTATCAGTCCCTCCCAGTTCAATTGCACCACCGCGGCCAGTCGCTGCCAAACTGCCCCACTCACCGACGCCCGCCCCCTGAACCCCGACCCCCCCACCTCCCATTCCCCGCTCTGCAAACCGTTCATCGAGAGAGTGTCCTATGGCCAAAGAATCTCCCCAGCAGTCCCAGCGATGTTCACGATGCGGCAAGGACGTAACCAATCGGTCTCGCGGCGTTGACGCGAGCGGTGCCTTCATCTGCCCCGACTGCTTAGGAAAGGCCCGCAAGCAGCCGGCCAAGGGCAAGGCAGGGGAGGCTGCTGGCACCGTGGGGGCAACTGGCGCCGTGGGAGCGTCCGCAGGCCCGTCCGGCACGCAAAAAACGGGAAGCGTCGTCGTCGGCGGCGACGACATGATGTCCAAACTCGTCCAAGAATCGATCGACGAGGGCAAGAAGGGCTGCCCCAACTGCCGGGCACCGATCAAGAGCACGCAGATGGTGTGTCTGAAGTGCGGCTTTCATCGCGAGAAGGGCGCTTCGCTGCACACGACGGTCAAAAAGTCGGTCGGCCGCGAGGACAGCGGTCGAAAGGGCCTGTTTGGACTTTTCAAGGGTAAGAAGTAGCCGATACTCGGGCCTGAGCGCGTGGCGAATCGAATCCGCGAATGCCACTGCGTCGGCAGATCAAGATGTCGCAGTGGGTCACGCGCTGGTGCGGTCCACGACCTTGTAGAAATCTCGTTCGCCGCGGCCCCGCAGCGCGTAGTCCTTGCGCAGCGGGTGAGCCGGATAGGTCTCCCAGGTCAGGATCCGCCGCAGGTCCGGGTGGTTGCGAAAGCGAATGCCGAACATATCAAAGACTTCACGCTCTGGCCATTCGGCTCCCGCCCAGAGATCGCAGACCGAGTCGAGCATGAGCGCCGGGTCTTCAACGATGCCGTCGGTTGGCAGCGATGGGTTCAGGTGAACCTTAACAAAGAAGCGGTCGTCTCTGGCAAAGCTGATGAGGTTGTAGACCACGGCAAAGCGGCCGAGCGATGCCGGCGAAGCGGGGCCGGCTGCGGGGTAGTTCAGATAGTCGATGCCGAATACGTCAGAGAGAAAGTTGAAACTGGTTCGCGGGTCGTCTCGCAGGAATCGCATCACCTCGTGCGGCCCGCCGTCGGAGTGCTCGGCGGGCTCGACGATGAGCGTCGACTGCCCTCGGAACTCGGTGCCGCGAAAGCGTGCGCCGGGGAAGCGCTCCTTCACTGCGGCGAAGGCCGGGTGGTCGAGTTTGCTGCCGCTGGCAGAGTGAGCGGATGGGGGAGTCGGTGATGGTGTGGGTGCGGTGGTCATTGGAAGCGTTCTCGGTGGGGTCGTGAATGGTAGCGAGAAGCGTCATCGCGAGCGGCGACGGACACCGCCGTCTCGGCGTGGAGGAGTGAGCGTCGCGAGCATGGCGGGCGGGCTGTCCGAATCGGCGATCAGGCTTGGTGCGGCGCGATCGTGAGGACGCTCAGCCCCGCGTCGAGCAATCGGCCTTCGAGCGATTGCAAGTTGCCGGAGGTGAGCGGTCCAGGCTCGTTTGTGGGGAGCGGCTCGGCGGCGCCCGTTTCGTCGCCCCCCATGCCGACCTGAGCCAGCAGGAACGCATAGGGGGTCCGGGGGCAGGCCGCAGAAAGGACGTCGTCCACGATACGAGCGATGTGCTCAAAAGCCGCATTGAGCCGGTCGAGCATATCGGGTGTCAACATGCTGACAGGGTCGATCAGCACGCTGCTCGAGGCCAGTGTGGGATCCTTGAGAAACTTGAAGGCGCTGGGTGTATC
>JBGSRG010000301.1:0-1804 GCA_041737685.1 Phycisphaerales bacterium
CCCCCCCCGGGGGGGGGGGCTATCTGTAGCGGCAAGTATAACCTCAGAACGCAGGTTGTCCAGCCGCATCTTCCTCAGCGCCAGGATTTCCACCCTCATCGCCCATCTGTTCGAACTTCGTTTGTGCCTCCTGCACCTTCATCGCCACCGCCGCACCCACCTTGATCACGGGGGCCGGCACAAAGATGGTGAATCGTGCCTCGCCATTGCTCGAGGCGATCGACGCCGCGATCGGCGGAATCTCCGCCGGGATCATCGCCGGATCAACCTGCGTGCCCGTGAACATCGCCAGCGCCGGCACCGCCAGATCAACGATCGACTTCGATCCGACATACACCTCCGCCATGCGGCCCTTGGGCAGCAGCGCACCCACCTGCGAGATCAACTGATCCGCACCCAGGTGCTTGCCCGTTTCCTTCGCCTGCATCGCCGCCGTCAGCAGCGGCGAGTTCTTCGCATACGTCGTGAACACGCCGTGCGTCGACTTGGCGATGTAGCCCGCTGGCCCGCCCGCCGGGCCAAAGATCCAGTTCAGCCCCTGCGCGGCCTGCATGTTGCCGCCACGCGGCGTCAACCTCACTTCCCACGCATCGGCCGCGACCTTCGCGCTGCCGATCGGGTTCGCTGTTGGGGCATACTTGGTCGTGATCGTCACGTCGTCGTTGTCAAAGCCGTTGAGGTCTTCAACCGACTTCTTGATCGCCACCACCACCGCATCGGGCGAATCGCTCTTGGTGTAGCCCACGGTGCTCGTCAGCAGCCCCGCACCCATCACCAGCCCCGGATTGAACCCCACCACCGCCGACTGCCCATCGCCCGTGCCGATCGGCGCACCAAAGAAGCCCTCGGGCATCTCCTCACCCGCCTTGCCAGAAGCCCGCACCTTGCTCGCAACATCCTTGAAGAACTGCTTGAGCGCAGGGCTTGAAGTGTCCAGCGCCAGCGCCAGCAGATAGGGCTGGCTTGACGGCAGATGCTCCAGCAGCGATCCGGCCTTGCCGTCGCTGGCAAACACCTTCGACAAGTACGAGTTCGGGTTGAATGAAGCGCTCATCTCCAGCGTCACGCCCAGCGACGACATCTTCATCCCGCCGATCAGCATCCGCGTGTCACGCGTCAGCGTCTCTTGCGCCCACGTCGCCAGCGGCGAGTTGAGATCCGGTCCTTGGCCCATCGGCATCTGCGCCAGACGATCCGCCGCCTCGCGCTTGGCCCGCTCCATCGCCTTGGCCACAAACGGACGCATCACATCCACGTTCACAATCGCGATGAAGTCCGAGCCATCGATCAGCTCATTGCCCGCCTTGCCCGCACGCCCCGTGATCCCGTCGGCCTTGCCCGGTTTGTAGCCCGCAACCACCGACCGAACCTTGCTCAACGCGGCGTAGCCGTTCTTCAGATCTCGAACGAAAATCTCATCGCCCTCAGGAGTCGTCGCCGCCAATACGCCGTCGTCGCCCGCACGCGCTGGGTCGGCGTCCAGATTCGCAACAAACGCGCCGTAGTCCGTCACCGGCAACAGAATCACCGCCATCTCGTCGCCGTCCTCCGGCAGATTCTGGTTCGGATCGCTGGGCACCAGCAACGCCAAAGCCAGCGCCTTGTCCGGGGCCACGCCATCCATAAACCCCGCCATCGCCAACAGGTCCGAAACGCCCATCGGCGGCAGCGGAATCTCCACCGCCGCGGTCAGCGCTTGCAATCCCCTCTCCAGCGACGCCGGGTTCGGGATCGAGATCACAATCCCCGCGTTGTCGGGCATCTGCTGCAACAGCGGCGGCGCAGCCAGCACCGAAGCCGCCGT
>JBGSRG010000303.1:0-1673 GCA_041737685.1 Phycisphaerales bacterium
CGGTCTGATGATGCTTGAGACCGCAACATCAACCGCCGAGCGATTGAAACTGATGGCTCGAGCTCACCCGGACCTTGATCCCGAAACGTGCCGCGTGGTAGACGACGGTGACGGCCTGCCCAGGGTGGTCGTCGCTCCCCGCCGCTGATCGTGGCTCACTTTTGCTCGTCGCCGCTGAGCGAAAAGTGCTCCACCACAACCACCCTCGCCGGCTCACGGGCCTTCTCACCGCAGCGCTCATCGCTCCACGCAGCCCCGCACTCGGGGCAGTGTCTCAGTCCGCTCTGGTCCGCAAGCGAGCGTGACAGGTCATAGCTGCACACCGGGCAGCGCAAGCTCGCCAGCATCGCCGAGCCAACATTGCCCGCCAGCGAACGACCAATGCCAAAGAGCCCGCGTCCCGAGATCATCAACAGCGTCATCAGCGGCACATACACCGGCGACAGCACCAACAAACCAATCGCCATCGCGCGATCCTGCGTCAGCAGCACCAGCACCACGCTCAACACCGCCACGCCGCCCACCGCCGGCAGCAACACCGTCAGCACCCGCAGCGACGTCAGCACCCGCAGAGCTGTGCCAAGCGCGCTGCGAACCCCCCCCGCCCTCGTTCGCGCGCTTGTTCGCGCTGTGCTTCGTGGCCCGCTTTGTCCCCTTGTCTTCCGCTCGCTCCCCCGCCGCCACGCTCCCGCCCCTTCCATCACAGAAGTCTCGCTCGACAACCGCTCGCCCGCCGGTGCTTCGTCCCGTCCCGCCCGGGCTCGCTCCGGCACAAGCCAGCGCACGTGCGAGATCGGAATCCGAACCGCTCGGTCAAGGTCGTCGGCGGATCGCATGGTGAGTCCCGGCATATGGGATACATCTTTGACGTTCGCCGCCGCCAATGCAGTCAACACGGCCAGCCTTGCCACTGTGCCCGCATCTTCTACATCCCCCGCCAAACGCCAGCCCGCGCGGCCTTCTAGACTGCGGCCAGCATGAACGATCATGGGTCCATCTCTTCTCGCGCCCTGCGCGCGCCCTGGCCGCTCATCGGCGAGGGCGAAGCGGAGTTCGCATTCGCCGCAGCCCAAAGGGTGGTGGAAACACACCGCCGCCTGGTCGAGTTCCTGAAAGCCGGCCAGACGCTCGCCCAGATCGACCAATTCGTCGCCCGAACCCTGACAGATGTTGACTGCCGCTCTTGCTTTCTGGGCTATCGCGTGGGCAAGTCGGCCGCGTTCCCCTCGCACGCCTGCCTCAGCGTCAACGACTGCATCGTTCACGGCACCGCCGCCAGCCACCTCGAGCCCATGAAGCCCGGCGACGTGCTCAAGATCGACATCGGTGTCTGGCACAAGGGCTGGATCGGCGACGCCGCCTGGACCTATGTCTTTGGCGAGTATGCGAACCCGCGTGTGAAAGAACTGCTTGAGGTCGGCCGCAAGTCGCTTCGCCTGGGCATCGAGCAGATGCGTCCCGGCGTGCCCATGGTCGAGTTCGCCCGCGCTGTGCAGACCTGTGTCGAGCACGATCACGGTTTCATGCTCACGCGAGGCCTCGGCGGCCACGGCATCGGCCGCAAACTCCACGCGCCGCCCTATGTCTCCAACGTGGTGCCAGCGCCAGACGACGGCCAGCCCTGGGCCGAGGCCCACCTGCCTTGGATCATCGGCACGCTCGTGGCTGTTGAG
>JBGSRG010000328.1:0-3076 GCA_041737685.1 Phycisphaerales bacterium
TTTGAGCGATCTGATGGGGTTGCTCCGGCCCTTTGTGGGCCAGTCGCGGCTAGAATCGGCCTCTCGTCCCGATCGTCTAGTCTGGTCTAGGACACGGCCCTTTCAAGGCCGGAACACGGGTTCGAATCCCGTTCGGGATACTTCTGCAGACTCAGCATCCCCCCTGCGCCGCGGCCCCAAAGCAGCGGACAGGGGTGGAAGGGGCGGGGAAACGACGCCGCCTGCACACGCCCCCCAGCCCTCCTCATCGCGGCGACACGCGGCCAACCACCAACGCGGCAAACCAATCACGCTCTTCTCGCCCATCCGCGACGCTTTCTCGGTCCAAGTGCGTTACGACGTCTGATCGGCAAAGGCCCGCTTCGGTCATCGCATCGCGAATCTCCGGCACGCTCCACAGCCGCCAGCGATAGACAAACGCCGAACGCAACCGGCAAATCAGTTCGCCGCTCTCGATCACGTCAAAGTGCAGGTGGTTCTCCACTCGGCCCGTGTGTGGATCGGCCGAGACCTGCTCATACGCGTATCGAATGATCCTCGTCGGCGCGGCCGCTCGCTCTAAGCCGCTGCTGGTGCCAGCGCTCTGCGTCGAGAGCACTCCAGAATCCTGCGTTTCCGGAACAACCGTCCGCACCATCACGCCGGGAGTAAGCGCAAGCGATCCGCCATAGGTATCGCACGCCAAGATGCCGCCACCATCTTCCGGCCCGAGCCGTTCCCGGCAGTCACGTAAGTACCGCAGCAAACTCGCGCGATCGTGCAACTCACCGATCGAGAAGTTTCCCGCAAACACCACATCGGCCCTGCTGCTCGCGGGCGCACCCATAGAACCCGGGTCTTGGCCGTGCTGCGCCAGCGCAAATCGCAGTCGCTCAGCGCAGCCCGCCACCGCGTTCGAACGAAGCCGCGCAATCGCAAGACTCTCCGCATCGGCATCACTGGCCACCGCCGTCCGGCGCGAATCGCTGCCAACCCAGGCACGAGAGACCGCCGCACTGCCGCAGAAATCTTCGGCCAGGCGTAGCGGCGATCCGCCGTGTGCCTGAGTCAAAAGTTCAACCACCGCGCCCGGTCGCTGCACGCAGCACTCATACAGCCAGTGACGGTCCACTTCCACCAGGTTGCTCGCGTCTTTCACTCTTGCGATGCCCCGCTGCGCATCTGCCCATCCCCCTTGACATCCCTCTTGCCATCCCCCTTGCTTTCCACCTTGTCCGCCTGCTGATCATCGTCGCTCAGCCGCGCTCGGCCAATCTGCTCGCAAGGCCAGTTGAGTTCGCCCCTTGCCAGCGCCCCAGCGTCCAAGTCAATCTCAAAGACAAACAGCTCGCCCGTCCGCAGCTCAAGCGAAGAGCCATACGCCGTTAACGCTCCTCCCTCTGCGCCTGTTCCGGCGCCCGCTCTTGAGCCTGCATCCAGCGAACTCAGATGTGCACACAGCCGTTCCAGTTGCGGGTTATGACCCACCAGCATCGCCGTGCTCACACCCTGCGCCACAAGCACTTGCAGCAGGTCGACAATCCCACTCAACGGCGCATCGGTTGTCAGTTGCTGCGCACCCTCCGGGTGCATGCCCAGATACTCGCACACCGCTCCCGCCGTCTGCACAGCACGCTTGATAGGGCTGCAAAGCACACGCTCGGGCAGCCTCTCAAACGCGCCCGCTTCACGCCCGAACAGGCGCTCACCAATCCACGCGGCCTGACGGATGCCACGATCGGTCAGAGTCCGATCGTCGTCTCTGCCCGAGAGTGAATGTTGCTCGGCCTTGCCATGACGCAGGATCAAAAGTCGCATGACTACACGCTAGGGGGCCTGTACTCAAAGTGCGCGGCAAACGCACCGGCCGCGCTAGCGAACCCGCCAACATCAGCAGAGTGGGTACAAACAAACGCCCCCCGTCCAATCTGGACGGGGGGCGTGGAGAGATCACAGCCGACTTGGCTCCGCTCGAGGCCAACTGCCCCGTGCCGCCTTCTTTCGGGCTTATGGGCAAGCCTGACCGAGGTTGCTCGACCAATCGCCGTTGAAGGCGAGCAGGTCCAGCAGGTCCACATTACCGCTGTTGTCATAGTCGCCCAGCGTTCCTGCGGGCACCGTTGTGCCCAGGTTGCCCGACCAATCCGCGTTGAACGCCAGCAGGTCCAGCAGATCGACCGAGTTGTTGCCGTCGTAGTTGCCTGGGCACACCACCACGATCGGGTCGCCCAGAACGCGGATGTTGTCGAAGCCGAACACTTCCTGCGATCCGTCGCCCTGCGCCGCCAGACGAATCCGCAGCGTGCTGCCGCCCGTGATACCCGTCTTGATCATCCGCAAGAACTCGTTGCGGATCGTGAGATTCACCGAGTCGCCCCCCGCTTGAAGCCGGATGGGATCCTCGAGCGCTGCGCCTACGTCATACTGAGCACGGGTGCCGGCGTTCATCACCTGGTAGTAGGGGGTGTTGGTCGAAGAGACCGACGAAGTGAAGAGCGGCATGAACGGGCCGCCGTCGATCGAGAAGGTGAAGTCAACCGCATCTCGCGGCGAGGTGACGTTGCCCGTCGGTGTGCTGACCGTGCTGTTGGAATTCTCGAAGTTGCCCATCGCGGCGAAGTCGATCGTCACCGCGAGGTTCTGGAAGCCCGAAACATCGAAGGTCCATTCCGCTGAAGCCATTCCGGTACCCGTGCCGCCCTCGATGTTGTTGAACAGGTCAGCGATGCCGAAGAACTTGCCCGTCACGTCGGCGGGGATGATGCCGAAGACGTCCTGCGGCAGAACGCCGGGGGGGGTGTCGTCAGCAAAGATCGCGCCGACCGTTCGGTCAACCACACCGAACACGTCGTTGGTGCTGCCGCCGTAGGGTGCGCCCATCGCATCAACGAACGTGCCCGGCGTCGCGCTGCCCGACAGATCGGGCGACCGCACGAACGCCGAGTTGCGGCCCGTCGCCATGAACGGCTCAGCAAACTCGAAGTCGAAGTTTGTGATCTCCGTTGAAGGGAACGTGGGGCACGCGCCGCAAACGCTCAGGATGCCACGGAAAGAACCGCCCATGTTGTAGCAATCGCGCGGCGAAGTCACGGTGCAG
>JBGSRG010000381.1:0-14505 GCA_041737685.1 Phycisphaerales bacterium
GGCCTTGGCCGCAGGCGGCTTGCTCGTGGCGCGTCGCCGGCGTTGAGCCGCGACCGGCAGCGATAGACAATTCTCGCAATCTCGGGCTCTTTCGTCCAGACTTCCACCGCCAAACTGCCAATGCACCTTCCGACGCGTTCACCAACGGGTGGACGCGTCGGTTTGCGTTTTTGCGCGTTCATGCCGAGTTCTCTGCCAGGCGATCAGGTCACGGTTACACTCGACTGCACGAGCGGAACGAGCCAACCCAGTCTCTCACTTTCCCGAACATGGGTCCCTGCCCAGCCCCTCCACCGCCCCGCCCGCTCGATGCGAGACCGATCATGCCCCCGATGCCCCCAACGCCGCCCGCTCCCCTCGCTTCTCCCCTTCGAACCCAGCCGAGTCCGGCCACACAGCCCAGCACCGTGAAAAACCAGGCAGACAGCAACGCCGGAACACCAACACCGCGCATTCAAGCGACCGACGGCCAATGGCTGCGCGCCTTCGCCGGGAAGTTTGTCGTCTTTGAGGGGCCGGACGGCTCGGGCAAGAGCACCCAACTCAAACACCTCGTGCAGTGCATCAAAGCCGCCAACATCGCGCTGTGCGAGGTCCGCGAACCGGGCGGAACGCCCGTGGGCGAACGCATCCGCAATCACATCGTTCTGGCCCGCGCCGAAGAGGGCTTGGAGATGGGCGTGCGCTGCGAGATGCTGCTCTACATGGCCAGCCGAGCCGAACTGGTTGAAAGATCCATCATCCCCGCCTTGCAGCGCGGCGAACTTGTCCTCGCAGACCGCTTCGTCGCCAGCACGCTAGCCTATCAAGGCAACGCGGGCGGGCTCTCTGCCGCCGACATCTCCGCCGTGGCCCGAGTCGCGACGCGAAACCTGCAGCCCGATCTGGTCATCGTCTTCGATATCGACGAGGTCGCCGCGGCGAAACGACTCAGCCCCCTGCTCGACCGCATGGAGGCCAAGGGCGCTGTCTTCCACCGCAAGGTGCGGCAGGGCTATCTCGACCAGGCCAAGCACGATCCGGGACGATACCTCGTCGTCAACGCGGGCCAGAGCGAGGACGAGGTGTGGGAAGAACTGGTTCGCGGACTACGTGCGCACGCGAACCGCAAGTCCGAACGGTGACGCGGTCGTTCTGAACAGCGTGAAGGCAGATCAGTTGATCGCTCCGGATTGGCAACGCTCCGATGAGCAATCGAGGCCAAGTCTGATCGATGGTGACGGACGAGCCTAGTCGCATGCAACCCGTCTGCCGGGCTTGCCTTGATACCTCAGTGGTTTCGCCGCTTCCTCACTCCCGCATCGTTTCCAACTCTCGCTCCACCGCCTCGACGATCGACGCCACGGTCTTATCGCCAAAGTCAAAGCGAATGCCCGCGGCCTCAAAGAGCTGCGGCAAGGGCTTGCTGCCGCCCAACGCCAGCGCTCGCGTGTAGCCATCGACCGCCGCACGCTCGCTCTCCTTCTTGCTGCGCAGCCACAACTGCAACGAACCCAACTGCGCAATGCCGTACTCGATGTAGTACATCGGGTGGCTGAACAGGTGCCCCTGACGTTGCCAGTTGGTCCGGCGCTCGTCGGTCATGCCGTTCCAACTCAGCGCGTGGCCAAAGCGCTGATCGAGTTCGATCCAGAAATCGTCTCGCTGCGCGTGCGTGTGTTCGGGCTTGCCGTACATCCAGTGCTGGAACGAGTCGATCGTGGCGATCCACGAGAGAATCGTCAGCGAATCTTCCAGATGCTCCCGGCGCGCACGGTTCAGGTCTTCCTCGTTTGAGTAGAACGCGCCCGCAACACCCCAGTGCGGCATCGTCAGGTGTTCCATGCTCATGCTCGCCACCTCGGCGAACTCGATCGGGCTTTCGCGATAGTCCACGAGCCACTCGGGCGCTGCCAGCATCGAGTGGAACGCGTGGCCCGCCTCGTGCACCATCGTCATCACGTCGCGGTGCAGGCCCGCGGCGTTCATGAAGATGAACGGCTCGCGCGAGCGGTCTCGAACGTACATGTACCCGCCGGGGCGCTTGCCACGCCGAGAATCCAGATCCAGACACGCCGTCACAAACCCTCGCGACGGATCGTCGGCCTGCGCATCGCGCCCCAGCGTGCGGAGCATCTTGCCCAGCCGCGGATCCAGCGCGTCCATCGTGGCGATCGACTTGTCGAACAGTTCGCGCCCGCCCGTGAAGGGCTTGAGCCCGGCACGACCCTTGGTGTCTACCCCAAGATCCCACGGCCTCAGGCTCTCGATCTTGAGCGCTTGCCGCCGGCGCTCGTCGAGCCGGCGCATCATCGGCACAACATGCTTCTCGACCGAGCCCCAGAACTTCTGACAATCGGTGGGCGTGTAGTCAAAGCGGCGCATGTCCTTGAACGCATAGTCAACGTAGTTCGAGAACCCCGCGTTCTTGGCCACGGCGTGCCGACGCTTGACCATCTCGTCCAAGACTCGGTCGAGCGCTGCGCGATCTTCCAGCCGGCGCTTGGCCACCGCGCGCCAGGCACCCTCCCTGATCGATCGATCGGTGTTCTGCTGATAGACCGCCATCTGCGACGGAGTCTGCTCGCGCCCGTCGAAGGTCACCATCTGCGCCCCGGCGATCTTCGAGTAGTCCTGACCCAGTTTGGCCAACTCGGTCTGGATCGGCACGTTCTCGGTTCGGAAAATCTCGACCGCGGTCTTCTTGTTGCGGAGCAGCACGCGATACCGATCGGAATCGATCTTGACCTGGCCCGCCAGTTCGACAAACCGCCGGTCGAGCTCAAAGGCCGCCTCTTCGAGTTTCGGGCCGATGCTCTCGATGAACTTGCCGTACGCCGCGTTGATCTCGGCGTGCTCGGTGTTCGCCGTCATCGCAATGTAAAGCCCCGCGCGAGTCTGCGAGCACGCCGCCTCGAGTTCCGATCGGTCCAGCAGCCACGCCTCAAGATCGGCCGGTGAGTTCACGGGCCGCTCCAAAAGCGAGCGAATGTGCGGCTCGATGTTCGACCACTCCGTCGCGTCAAGTTCTGCGGGGATCGAACTCGAAACGCTGACGAGCGGGATGCTGGAAATGGAGCCTGACGTGGCGGCGGGTGAGTGCTTGGGTGTCATACCGGATCATACCGACTCCCAACGACGCGGTTGCTCTGAGAGCAAGCGATGGCTTCGGACCTCTCTGGGGGCCAGAAGCGATCCCGGGCTCACAAGAGTCAATCGTGTGCAGCGATCCGACAACAACGCATAGGTCGATGGTCCCGCCCGAAAGTAACAGTGGCCCGGGCAATTGCCCGAGCCACTGTGCGAAACTCTGTTCTTGCTCTGCCACCAGCGTTGGCGGAGGCGAACCGCGATGCCCTTCGCCAGTTCCGGTCAGAAGCGACCGAACGCCGTGGTCATCGACGCATCAGTTCTCGAAGCATCTCTTCTTGCTGCTGGAACCACTCATTGTCCCAGCCGCGCATCAGCACAAAGTTGGGATTCACACCGACCATCTTACGCATTTGCGAGAGATACCGCCGGGCCAGTCCAACCTCGGCGCCGCGTGCCTGCGGATCCTGTGTTCCCCGTGCCGCGTTGACGTGGTTGGCAAACTTCTGTGTCACCTGATCGAGTTCGTGGTCGGTTTTGTTGTTCTCTCGGATGTTGCGATCGATGTAGTCAGCCGCCTGCTGTCCGACGACCTCGTACTCCGCGATGCCCATCACCTCCATCAACTCTTCGATGTTGTCCGCAACGCCCTTGGCAAACTTGGTTCGGGTGGCCATCTCCGACGTAAACGTCAGCACGCGGCCCTTGGCATTGACGATGATGTCGCCGCTCTCGTCTTGGAACCACTCGACCTGTCCCGTCACCGGATCAATGGTGCAAGACAAAGGGGCTTCCATCTGCATGGCCCGCATGATCTTGGGATCTTTCTTACCCTTCGCCGAAACACCCTCCATGTAGGCCAGCACCTGCTCGAGACCAAACCCCTTCATGGCGTTGCCCGCGCCCGAGAAGCCGACGTTTCCGCCGTAGCGACCGCGCCGGAAGAAGTAGACCTCTTCAAGCACCCACGGGCTCATGCACGCCGCAGAGATGGCATACTCCGGCCATGCCACAGTGCGGAAGCGAGACTTGTACTCCTTCTCGAACAGATCATTGAACTTGCTCAGTTCAAGCAACATGCCGCCGCCAGAAGCGATTCGTACGACGACCACATCGGTGCCGTCGGCTTCGAGCATCGGAATGACGTGCTCCCACGCCGCAGCGTTCACCTGAATGCCGACGGTGTCCTCCGGACGATCCGGAGCGTTGAGCGGCAGGCCGAAGTTCAGGACCGCGACGCGCGTCGGATCACCGGGCTTCTTCTCACGCTTGCTCGCTGGTGCAGTCGGAGAGGTAGTTGTCGCAGCCTCTCCGGCGGCAGGTTTGCTGCGCTCCATGTTCAAGACCTGATTGCTCATAATCAGGCGCTCATGCTCGACGTCGCCGATCATGACCCTGAAGAAGAAGAAGCCGTCGCCGTCACGGACAACTTCACCCTCCAGCACCGTGCCGTCCTTGAGCGTCACCTTGTCGGCAAACGCGGGCAAGGCCACAGCGAACATCGCAAACGCCACAGCCAGCGCCGGAAGTGCTCGCTTGAAGCAACTCCACGCCTTGGTCCAACTTTCCTGCGTCAGTTTCATCTTGTTGATCTCACCTTCGTGTTCGAAATTGACTCGCCTGTGCCTGCGCGAACATGCACGTTTGCTTGCAATATGGTACGTCCAGACACTTCCAAACGTTCGCTTCGCACGCGCACTCGCTCCTGCGTACGTCGCCCATTGTTGACTTTCCAACAGCCAAAGAACGGTCCGAAGACCCGGCCTCCCGCACCGACCGCTCATCGCGGGCGGTTGCGTCGAATGTTGTTCCGCAGTTGATCGATTGTGGAATCGATTCGCTGCATCCAGCCGTCGGGCCCGCCTTGAATCTCACGCGGGTTGATCGACTCTCGCGTGCGCTGCAAGACCGAGTTCACCTGCTGCAAGATCTGAATGCGACGACCCATCGCCTCGTTTTCTTCACGCCAAGTGCCGGGCGCTCGCACCTCGACGCGGTTGTAGTCGCGGAACAACCGACGGAACGTGACCTCCGCATCGGTGATCTCCTTCGACCATCGCTCGAGCACCTGCGTGCCCTTGCCGTCCACCACCATAAACTGCCCCGTCTCACCGAGCGTGGTCATCAGATCATCCACCGTATCGGCCGTGCCCTTCGAGATTCCCAGCCGCAACGCCAGTTCGGCGTTCAGCATCAGCGCGTCGTTGCCCTTGAATCGAACAATGTCCTCTGCGGTGTCCGCGTTCTCGCCGCGACCATCGTCGGTGAGCAAGAACTCGTTCGGGCCTTGCGGCATCCGCTCAAGATACACCACCTTGCCGCCTTCGATCTTGTAAGAAAGCACGAAGTCGTTGCGGAGCATCGCCTCGATCAGCAGAGGCTCGTGCCCGCCGTCGATAGCCATGCCCTTCATGCCGCCCATGAGTGCGCCGCGCCACTTCTCACGCACAACCTGATCGGCGTAACCGAAGGCGCGGTCAAGGAAGCCCAGCCCGCCGTGACGACCTTCCGTCGTGAACACGATCTGAGGGCAGATGAACGGCAGATACGCTGAGCCACCGATCGAACGGTTGACCCAGGCGACCAATTGCGGCTTCTTCTCGAGGTCCGGATTCCGCACGAGCTTGTCGTAGATCAGCAGGAACACCTTCTCGGCGACACCCTGCTTGTAAAGGCCATCGTCGCTCGGAAGAACCTCAGAGAACTCTTCGCCCTGAGTTTTCGGCTCGAGGTCGAACTTCAGCACGAAGTAGTCCGGCTGCTTCTCCAGCACGTCGTCGATCACATCCTTGAAGGGCGTGAAGGCCACGTCGCGGCCAAACTCGCCCTTGAGTTCGACGATGTACACCTTGGTCTTGCCGTCGTCGGCCATCTTGGTCGTCATCGACGGCGACTTGGTCGCTCCCGTGTCGGACTTGCCGCTCGCCTTGCCCGGGTTCGTCACCGGCATGTTCCGGTTGATCGCCAGAATGTCGGCTTTCGTGTAGGTCGTCTCGGCCTCGATCCCCGCGATCTTGACCTTCATCTTGACGCTGCCTTCGTCCTCGGAGATCAGCGTTCCCTTCACCACGCTGCCGCTGCGAAAGATCACCTCGACCTGATCGGTCGTCACGTCGTCAGCCTTCGCATCGCCTGTGGATTTGCTCGGTTGCGAAGCGTGTGCCGGGGCGCTCAGCCCACTGGCAAACAGGCACGCAATCGCCGCCAGCGCTGCGCCCGCCATCGGCAGCCACGAACGCTTTGGGCTCTTCATCCGATTCGTCACTTCCACTTTGTCGTTAAACATGCCGGGTTTCTCCAAAAATCTGTTGGCGGGCGGGCGAACTTCAGGCCATTCCCTATTACTGCGACCTTTCGCCGAGCAACACACGTTGAAATCACACACATCGAGATCGAATCGCAGTCCAAGAACGCCCCCACCGCTCTTCTAGACGCTCAATCGGCGGGCAAGTTCCATCGCCTCCGCTTTCGAGCCCACCCTCCCCTCCAACTGAGCATCAAACACCTCGTCCAAAACTCCCTTGAATCGGGGTCCGGGCCGCATCCCGCTGGCGACGAGGTCATCACCCGTGATGAAAGGCTCAGGCCAAAGCCCCACGCCATCATCCGCTAAGTTCTTTCCTTGCAATGCGATAGGCCCAACCCTGCGGGGTTCGACCCCCTCCAGCACTCGCATCGACCCCGAAAACCCCGCCCTGGCCATGATCCGCTTCTGTACCGACACCCGCGACGAATCGAATCGCGTCAGCAGCGCATCGACCGTCGAAAGCACGCCCGATAACCGCTCGCACTCATCGTTTGAAAGACACAGCGATCGCCGAAGCGACGACACCGCCGACTTGCAAAACGCCTCTGCCTCAGCCGGTGTCCGGCTCTCTACGCCGGCAACGCCACCCTGACGATCCAGCACCCAGGCCGCAAGCGCGACACCGAAATCAATCGGTTCCGATTCCTGCCCACGAATCGAAAGCCCAGCGAGCGCTGCGAAATCGTCGCCACTCGCTGCCAACGCCGGGTCGCCCAGCACCGCCGTCTCCAACCCAAGCGAACGCAACAGCGCTGCGGCCTGGGCACGCGAAGGATGGGTCAACATCCGTCGCAGTTCGTCGCCGATGCGCTCTCGAGACACGCCGCGCAAGTCCGCCGCGTGCCTTCGTATCGCTTCGCGTGTCTCCTGTTCAATCTCAAAGCCGAGGCGGGCGCTGAACCGCACAGCGCGAAGCGCGCGCAAGTGGTCCTCGGTCAGGCGTTCGCCGGCATCGCCCACGGCCCTCAGCACGCTATGGTCCAGATCGGCCAACCCCCCCACATAGTCGATGAGCTGGCCCTGAAGGCCCGATGCACGCCCAGCGCCCGGCTCGGCGGGTGTGAGCGGATCGAGAAAGAGGGCATTGATTGTGAAGTCCCGCCGCGCCGCATCGCTGCGGGCATCGCTGAATCGGACTGAATCCGGCCTGCGTGCATCGCTGTAGTGTCCGTCAGCGCGAAAGGTGGCGACTTCAACCACTGTCGGGGCTTGCTGGCCCGCTTGTTGCTGGCCTGATGGAACACGCAGGCCCGGCACGAAGCCCTCAGAAAGCGATCCATCATCCGCCACCAGCATCACGCCAAACGCCACACCAACCTCGTTGGTGCGTTGGAACAACTCCCGCACCCGAACCGGTGTGGCATCGGTCGCGACGTCAAAGTCGGTGGGGTGCAATCCCAACAGTTCATCGCGCACGCAGCCGCCAGCGAAATACGCAACATGCCCCCGCTCGTGCAGTCGCCCAACGATCGCACGAGCGACGTGACGGGCAAGTTCGGGATCGAGAGCGCGGCCCATGAGTGCTGAGTTTACGTTGCCGGCACGAGTCTGCCGCGCCGGGACATCGCCGGCAGGGCAAACTCGCCGATCCCGGCCCGAGTCTCCCCCTCCATCGGAAAGAGGTGCGGCTCGCGGGTGATCCCCCAAAACGAAACCGAGATCGCCCGCTCCCCAATCAGTCGCAAAGATAGCATGAGTCGGGCAGAACCCACCCTGACGATGAGCTGTCGGGCGGTTTGGTAGAGTGGTCAGTCTTGCTGGCGGTCGTTTCTTCGCGGACGTTCCGCTTCGGTCAGGTTGTGCAAGGAAATGACGGGGGGCGTGAGGGATTGGGCGGGGGGGCCGGGGCCGGCGTGGCCGCGATCAAGTTGAAGGGGTACTGGGCATGTTGGACGCGATTCTCTCGGGGCAGGCTCTTTGGTTCGGTGTGCCAGCGCTCGCCGGCACCACGCTCTTTGTTGCGCGGCTGGTGATGATGCTCAGCGGGTTGGGCGGCGACATCGACGGCGATGGCACCCCTGACGGCGGGGGCGGCGACGCGGGCCATGGCGACGTCGAGCACCACCACGACAGCACATGGATTTTCAAGATGCTCTCGGTGCAAACGCTCGCAGCGTTCGCCATGGGCTTTGGCTGGGCGGGCGTGGGGGCGCTCAATGGCAGCGGACTGGAGATGGGCTGGGCGATTCTGATCGCGCTCGCTGGCGGCGTAGGCATGGTCTGGCTGCTCGGCCTGCTGCTTCGCAGCGTGTCTTCGCTACAGGCCAGCGACAACATTGATATCTTGCGAACCGTGGGCCTTCGCGGCAACGTCGAGGTGATGATCCCCGGCTCGGGTCGAGGCTCGGGGCGCGTTAGCGTGGTGGTAAAGGACCATCGCTGCTCCTTCAACGCCGTGACCGAGGGCGAAGATCTGCCAAGCCGGACACAGGTGATGGTGCTCGACGTTACGGACGACCACGCGCTGCGGGTGGTGCGTGCATAAGCAGCCGGGCGGAATCGGGTAGGCTGGGTGCCCAACCAAGCGGTGGTTGTGCACAAGGTCGTTGGTGGCTTGTCAAGAAGAAGAGGGATTCTCGTGATGCATCCGATCGTTCTCGCAGCGACTCCGTCGAACGCCCTCATGTGGCTCGGGCTGATTTTCGGTGCCGTGCTGCTGGTGCTGTTCTTCGGCTTGCTCGTCGCGTCGCGCTACAAGCGCTGCCCCAGCAACCGCATCTTGGTCATATACGGCCGGGTGGGGCAAGAACGCGCCAGCAAGTGCCTTCACGGCGGCGGCGCGTTCGTCTGGCCCATGATCCAAGACTACGCGTTCATGAATCTCGAGCCGCTGGTCATCGAGATTCCGCTCGAAGGCGCGCTCTCGTTGAACAACATCCGCGTGAACGTCCCGGCGAACTTCACAGTGGCGATCTCCACCGATCCGGTGCTGATGAACGCCGCGGCCAAGCGATTGCTGCCGCTCAACGCTGGTCAGATTCGCGAACTGGCTCAGGACATTATTCTGGGTCAGTTGCGATTGGTCATCGCAACGCTGACGATCGAAGAGATCAACAAGGACCGCGAGAAGTTCATGAACCTGATCAACGAGAACGTTGAGCAGGAAGTGAACAAAGTGGGCCTCGAACTCATCAACGTCAACATCCGCGACATCACCGACGAGAGCGGGTACATCCAGGCCATCGGCAAGCGGGCCGCGGCCGAGGCGATCAACCGTGCCAAGGTTGAAGTGTCGCAGCAAGACCGCGACGGTGCGATCGGCGAGGCAACCGCGGTTCGTGAGCGAACCGTCGAGGTGGCGAATCAGGCCGCGTCCGCCGCTGAGGGCCAGAAGAAGGCCGAGCAGACCAAGCGTGTCGCCGTTGCGGCGCTGGAAGCAACCGCCATCACGGGTGAAGTGCAGTCGAAGCGCGATATCGAAGTGACCACCGCGCTCCGCGAAGCCGAAGCCGTAGCGCAGAAAAAGAAGTACGAGCAGGAGCAGCGCATCCGCGTCGCCGAGGCCGAGGCCGCAGCGCGAACCGGTGAGAACTCGTCGTCAGAGTTGGTCGCAGAGAGCGACGCGAAACTCGCCGAGATTCGGGCAGACGCCAAGCGCCGCTCAGACGTGGCCTCGGCGAAGGCTTCCGAGGCGATTCTGATCGCACAGCGCGAGCAGGAACTGGCGCGATTGTCAAAGGAACAGTTGGCCCCGCAGGAAGTAGAGAAGAAGCGGATCGAGATCGCCGCGTCCGCGTCGGCCGAGAAGCAGCGCATCGAAGCACAAGGCGAGGCCGACGCGATTCTGGCACGGTTCCAGGCCGAGGCCGAGGGCACGCAGAAAGTGCTCGAGGCCAAGGCCGAGGGCTATCGCAAACTCATCGAAGCCTGCGGCTCGGACGCGGCGGTGGGGCCGACACTGCTGCTCATCGAACAGTTGCCCAAGTTGGTCGCCGAGCAGGTCAAGGCGATCCAGAACCTCAAGATCGACAAGATCACGGTGTGGGACACCGGCTCGGGTGCCGACGGACGCAACACCACTTCCAACTGGCTGAGCGGAATGGTTAACTCGCTTCCGAAGCTGCACGAACTCGCCCAGCAGGCCGGCATCCAGCTCCCCGCTGCGCTCGGGCGCGTCAACACGCAGGACTCCATGAGCGAGCCCATGCTCGGCAGCAAGGACAGCAAGAAGGACAACGCACCCACCAAGCCCAAAGGCGACACCGGCGAAACCCGGCATGCGTGATCCCCATCAAGCCGTAGGTTCACCCCCCCTCCCCCAACCTCGGAGCTGATCGATGCACACGGTCTCGATGCCCGACGAGAACCGGACCGTCCGAACGCCCGCATCCATCAGCGCGGGCAGGCTCGGCTTCTCGCTCGGCTTCGCAGCAATTGTCGCGCTCCCGCTCGCCGTCATGGCGATGACCGCTCCCAAGTTTCTCGAGATCTTCGCCGACTTCGGCGTGCGCTTGCCCCGGGCCACGCTGTGGGTGCTGCAGGTCGGAACCAGCCTGAGCCATCCTCTTGCGCTGGCGTTCATGATCCTCGCCTCCGTCGGCATCGCATGGACAGTCCACCCCTTCGTTCGCAAGGAGCGATGGGCGCTGTCGCTCTGGTGGGTGCTCTTCGGCGGTGTGCTCCTCAGCGCGCTCGCCGCCTACCTCGCGCTGGTCTACGTGCCGCTGACACAGATGATCCACGCGATGAACGCAGCAGCCTGACGTACAGGCCGCATGCGCATGTGCCGCCGCTCACGTGCCACCAGACATGAAAGCCGAGGACCGGCGCCCACGGTCCTCGGTGTTCGTGTTTGGAGACCGCCGATCTATCGCTTCTCGCTTTACTCCGCTCGCTTCGACTGACCGCCGCCCCTGGCACCGCCCGGTACGGCACATGATCCCGCCTCAGCAGTGGACGCGTCGTTTGGATCGTCCGTGCCCATTCATGGTGCCGTTGGGGAAGAGCAGCGTGTGTTCGGCGTTGCGTTCCAAGCCAAGCGGTTTGCCCTGCAGGCCGCGTAAATCGATCACCGCACCGTGCGGAAGGAAGACTTCCTCGAACCGGGAAACGTGCTCGCCCCAGTAGATCATACAGCACGACATCGGGGCGCCCTTGCCGCCGTCCTTCCCGTCCACAAGGAACTTCAAGCGGGTGTCATATAGGAATGCAAGGGCGTCGGCGACGCCGAAGACGTAGTCCTTCCAGTGCTTGGTATTGGTGGCGACGGGGACAAGAGCCAGCACTTCGGAGCCATGCTCCTCGTGGGCCTGGGCGCAGCGGCGCAGCCAGTGCTTGATCGTCGTGCCGCGCTCGCGGTCGGCCCCGTAGGGCGGGTTGACGTATATGGTTGGGTAGTCCCAGTTGCTGCGCAGCCCGTCGTGTTCCGGAAGCCGGTATTCGACTTCCGCCTTGACAACCGAATGCCGGTTGGAGCAGGGGTCGAGGGCGATGGTTCCTCCCAAGACCTCGCGGACGGCACGGACGTACTTCGGCGGCGTACACCACGTCTGACTGATCGAGATGATGCTGCGGCCTGCGGTCATGACTGACGTATCCCTTTCCAATCCTTGCCCGCAAGTTTGACCAGATCCGCCCGGAGTTGTTCGAGCGTGCCGCCGCGGGGTGCGATCACGTTGAACCACGACTCGACTTCCTTCTCGTGCAACTCAAAGTATCGCTTCAGGGCTTGATCGGCCCTAGCGTCGATCTTGACCTTGGTAAAGGAGTTGCCGGTCTTCTCGGCCTTGTAACTGGCGAGAAAGGCGTCCTTGGCGGGTTTGAGTTCGGCCACCGGGTTGCGGAGCAGTTTTTCAATGAACTGGGCGAGGCCCGCGTCCGTCAGGAAAAGAAGCCAGTCGTAAGAGTGGGCAAGGACCTTGAGTTCCTTGTTCTGGTTCTCCGCAGTGAACCAGTTGCCGTGGTTGCTGACCACGCCGACGGTGAGGATGAAGTGGCGGAGCGCATCGGCGTCGTTACCGTCGATTAGGTGACGAAGCAGTGTGTCATAGTCGCCGGTGCGGAGCTTGCCGCCACCGATATCGAGCACGCCCTGAACCTTGCCAGTCTGGAGCCGGAACTTCTGGAGCGACGACACGGAGCGGGCGACATACGCGCCCTGCTTCGCCTTCTCGATCGTCTGCGGCCCCTTGCGCATCCCCTCTTCGACGCCGACTCTCTTGCACTCGAAGATCGCGAAGGGAGCTTCTAGAAGATCGGTCAGCGCGACGGTGCAGCTGTTCGGCTTGGCAGCATGGATGTGGGCCGTCGTAAAGCCGCCCGCGTGCTCGGCGACGACCGCCGAGTTGCGCATGACGCCGGAACGGGACAGGACTTGTTCGTCGCGGATGCTCGTCCCGTCGGGCAGTTCGCCAGCGAGCTTCAGAAGTTTTTTGGAGGTGAGCGGAAGGTCCAGCGCTTTCACCGTCACCGACTTCGCGCCGACGATCGGATGCACCGAAAACTCAACGTTGTGGGTGATTTCCGGGTTGGCGAACTCGGGCGCGGGTCGCTCGATGGCTGTGGCATCCCTCAGGCCCCAGGCGCAGAGCGTGTAGAAGGTCACGATCTCGATCAGCGTGCCGAGCGCGCGGCCGGATGCCTTCTTCTTGTCGGCGGCGTAGCCAAAGACCTCGGCCGCAAGTGTGTTCTGGAGTTTGTCAACCGACGGGTACGCCAACGCTGGGCTCCTGAGGATCAGACCACAAGGTTAGTGGGTTCGTGTCCGGCTTGCTCACAACCCGTATGAGTGGCGGCCTGCATCCAATACGACCTTGAGAAAGTGGAGCACTAATAGTCAACCGCCTCCCCCACAACGAATCAAGCGACGGGACAGGCTCCCCCCCCTCACTGGCGAATCACGACACTTGACCATCCGCCGACAGGCCCACCCCCTCTCCTCCGAGTCCCTCCCCGACCTCCGCGATCTCCGAGTTCCGATCTTCGCCCGCCCCTCACCCCGCCCGCTTGCCCTGCCCGTTCCCGCCTCTCCACTTCCCCCGCCCGTTCGCGTTCTCCACCGCGTCGATCGACACGCCCTTGTACACCCGCGCGCACCCGTCCCCCAGCACCTCCGCCAAACTCGCCGCGAGCTCCGGCGTCGGCGCCACGCGTAGCCCCGAATCCGTCTGCAAGATCACCCGCGCGCCCGGCGTGTCCATCACCAGATCGACCGGGAACAACGCCCCAGCGTTGGCCGAATCTCGCGATGAACCCACCATCGCAGCACCCGTCGCCAAGCCTGGCTGAGAAGCCGTGGGTCGCATCGCGTCGCCCATCGCGCTGTGCAGAATCTCATGCGTGTGGGCCAGAGTCGATTCGCCGGTGCCGTTGAGCCTTGTCGCATCAAACCGAAGCCACAAGCGCCCCGGCAACAGCGGCACACCGTCGATGGGCACGATCCGATCGGCGATGATCTGCACGCCCTCGTTGCTGTTGGCCTGCGGAGCGAGCGCGGTCGCGTCGTCGTCTTGCCCACCACCACCACCGCCCGCGGCCCCTCCACCCTTCCCGCCGCCGTTCTTGCTGTTCAACTGCATCCCCGCTCTCGATCGATCAACACGGCCCAGCACATAGACCACCGCGTCGGGCTCGAGGAGGTGGCCAAACGACGCGAAGCGATCGGCAAAGAGCACCGCCTCGATCGTCCCGCCCAGATCCTCGGCGGTCACAATCGCCATTTTCTGCCCGGCGCTCTTTCCGTTCTTCACGATAATCGTTCGCACCGCCTGCACCAGGGCCGCGATGACCACACGCTGGTCTTGCGTGCTCGCCTTTGCCGCTGCGCACGAACTGGTGACAAAGATGCCCGACCAGTGCTTCCAGCGTTCCAGCGGGTGGCTCGAGATGTAGAAGCCCAGGGCTTCCTTCTCCTTCGCCAGTGTCTCAGGCTCTGACCAGGGCGCAGCGCGAGCGAGCGCAGCCTGAGCGCTGACCGTCACCTTACCGCCGGTCGCACCGCCAAGGCCAAAGAGCCCCGACTGGCCCGCCGCGCGATCCGCGGCGATCTTCGATCCCGCCGACAACGCTTGCTCAACCGTGGCCATCATCGCCGCTCGCATCGATCGTCCGTCTTGCTCGCAGAGCGAGTCGAGCGCCCCGCACTTGATCAGGCCTTCGACGGTCGACTTGGTGAGCGCTGCCCCGCCCGA
>JBGSRG010000432.1:0-4369 GCA_041737685.1 Phycisphaerales bacterium
CAACTACGGCAGCAACGACGAGTTCAGCGGGGCACGCGCTGGCGCAGGCAGCCGCGGAAGCGCCTCCGCTGGCGGTGGGGGCGGCGGAGGGGGGGGCTTCGAGCCTGAGTTCCAGGAAGAAGACATCCCCTTCTGATTCAAACTGATTCAACGATCTCTGCGCTGCGAGTTCTGAACAACCCGTGTTCTGAGCGTCCGTTGTTCTGTTCAGTACGTGCCGCGATCACATCGAGAACATGGGTCTTGCCACGCGCTTTGCGTCTTTGTGCCATCGAAGTCTGGCTTCCGGACTTCGATGCTGCACTTGACCTGTTGACGCCTCGACGCTCTGTGTGTGGGCCTCCGTACCACCCACCCGCGGCCGCTGCTTCGTTGTGGCGAGTCTCCCACCCCGCGGAATGTCGCCGCGATTGCGCCCTTTCCCGCACTTTGCGGTACAGTGACCCGGATCATGAAGGACGTCTGGCGGATAATCATCGGGTTGATCGCGGGAATCGTGGTCGGTGCGCTCATCAACGCGTTCTGGACCCCTCATACGTGGCGATCAATCGGCGTCGATGATCCCACCGCGTTCAAGGAGCATCGCCCAGCGCAGACCGCCGACCTTTCGTCGCCGCCTCCCGGCCTCGCGCCTGATTCCTCGCCCGCCCCCCAACTCGCGTCCGAAACCGATGCTCCGCTTCTCGCCCCGCCCCAGGCACCATCTCCCACACTCTCTCCAACACTGCCGACTTCTGCGAGTGTCCCAAGCACCGCGGCGCATGCGCTCCGACTCCTGATCGACACCAACTGGCTCGTTGGCCAGATGTTCGTCCGAGCGCTGCGCTTCCTTGCGGTGCCCATCGTCTTCTTCTCGATCGTTGCGGGGGTTGCGGGTCTGGGTGATCCGCGCAAACTCGGCAAACTCGGCGGTCGAACCGTCCTCATCTATTTCTTCACTTCGTTCTGTTCAGTCGCGATCGGGCTGGTCATCACCCGCGTCGTTCGCCCGGGCCTCTTTGTCCCGCCAGATGTTCGTGCAGAACTGCTCGCCAAGGGCGGACAAGACGTGCAACTTCTGGGCGGCAAAACCGACCAGATCAAGAGCATCGGCCGGCAGATTCTCGACCTCGTGCCCGCCAATCCCTTCGATTCACTGGCCCGGGCCGACATGCTCCAGGTCATCGTCTTCGGCCTCGCCATCGGGCTTGGTCTCACACTGCTTCCCAGAGACCGGCGTGAGTCAGGGGCCGCGATCACCCGCGCCTTCGACACCCTCGCCGAGGTCATGGGCATTCTGGTTCGAGCGATCATGTGGACCGCGCCGCTGGCGGTCTTCTGCTTGCTCGTGCCCATCGTCGCCGAGATGGGCTTGGGCACGCTCCGCGCACTGGCCGTCTACTGCCTGTGCGTGGTTGGCGGACTTATCACCGTGGTGCTATTGGTCTACTTCCCGCTGGTCTTCCTGCTCGGCAGGATGAACCCGCTGCGGTTCGTCAAAGAAATGATGCCCGCCAATCTCGTGGCGTTCTCGAGTTCGAGTTCCAATGCCACGCTCGCCGTGACGATGCGTTGCCTGATCGAGCGGCTTGGCGTCAGCAAGCGCGTCGCCGGCTTTGTCTGCCCGCTGGGCGCCACCATCAACATGGACGGCACCGCCGTCTATCTCGGCGTTGCCGTCGCCTTCATTGCCCAGGCCCTGGGCAAAGAACTCTCGCTGGTTCAACAACTCACACTCGTCGTCACCGTCGTGCTCGCCGCCGTCGGCACCCCGGGCATTCCCGGCGGGAGCTTGGTCATCCTCATCGTGCTGCTTCAGGGTGTGGGCGTGCCGGCTGAGGGCATCGCGCTCATCCTCGGTGTCGATCGCGTGCTCGACATGGCACGAACCGTCGTCAACGTCATCGGCGACGGTGCGGTCGCAGTGGTTGTCAATCGAATCGAGCCTGTCGAATCTCTGGGCCAACTCGGCGCGCCGTCGGCGTAGCCAATCGGCGCTCGGAGACTCGCGCCAACGCTCGAACCAGCCGCGCAAGTTCACCCTAGCGCAGGCCATACTCCTTGAGTTTGCGATAGAGCGTTCGCTCACCGATGCCCAGCATCTGCGCAGCCTTCTCGCGATTCCCGCCCGTTAGCCTCAGCGTCTCTCGGATCGCCCGCTTCTCAATCTGTTCGAGGCTCGTGCCCGCAAGCGAAGCCGTTGCCGACGAAGCCGAATCGCCCGCAGAATCGAACATATCCGCTGGGCCGTCCGCCGAGCGAATCTCTTCCGGAATGTTCCTCGCGTCGAGCGTGATCGTCCCGGATCCGCTCTCTCCCGCTGCGCTCGAACTCATCACCACCATGTTCTGCACGACGTTGAGCAACTGTCGCACGTTGCCCGGCCAGGCGTACGCCGTCAATCGCATCATCGCGGCGTCCGTCACGTCGGGCACCGACGGCAGGTTCAGTTCGCGAGCAAACCGTCCGACCGCGTGCCGCGTGATCCGGGGGACATCCTCTCGCCGATCCCGCAAGGCCGGCAGTTGCACGTGCGCACCATTGATCCTGAAGTAAAGATCTTCGCGAAAGACGCCATCGGCGATCGCCGCACGAAGGTCTTTGTTGGTCGCGCTCACAAAGCGAACATCCACCTTGCGAGCGTCGTTCGAGCCAAGCCGAACAATCTCGCCGCTCTCAAGCACACGCAGCAGTTTGGCCTGCATCGTCAGCGGCATATCGCCAATCTCATCCAGAAACAGCGTGCCGCCCACCCCGCTAGCGCCCCCCGGTCCCGACGCGTGCCCGGCGTACTCAAACACCCCCTCACGGTCCTTCTCCGCGCCCGTGAATGCCCCCTTCACGTGCCCAAACAGTGCGTCCTCGAGCAGGCTCTCGCTCTGCCCAGCGCAGTTGAAAGCGACAAAGCGCCCGCCCCCCCTCAGCCTGCCTCGCGGCGACAGTCGATGCACCGCTTTGGCGATCAGTTCTTTACCCGTGCCAGATTCGCCCGTGATCAGCACCGGAATGTTGCTGTTGGCCACAGCGCGAACCGTGCTCAGGATTTTCCGCATCGGCTCCGAGCCCGCAATGATGCCCTCAAATCCATCGTGCTGCACCAGTTCGGCAGCGCCAGAGTTGGCCGCCTCGTGCCGCAGCAAAACCGTCTCGGCGGCCCGGTTCACCAGTTCACGAAAGACCGGCAGATCCAGCGGCTTCTCGATAAAGTCAAAGACCCCGAACTTGAAGGCTGCGCGAGCCGTCGCAACGTCTCCGTGCGCCGTGACCATGATGCACTCGGCCTCGGGCTGCAACTCTTTGACCGATCGAAGCACCACCATGCCCGCGTCCCCACCGTCGGCCGCAACGCCGCCCGTGCCGCCCGAACTGGGCATCCGCAAATCCGTGATCACAATGTCGAAAGCCCCGTGCCGAAGTTCGTCCAGCGCTCGCTCGACGCTGTGCACGATCGTGCATATATGGCCGGGCCGCTTGAGCGATTCGGCCATCACCTCGGCATGATCGGGCTCATCTTCAACAATGAGCACCTGCGCGGCCACCCGGCCCGGGCCAAAGGTGGTGTTCGCGGCGGGGGTTTGGGCATCAGGGCTGAACACGGGGGAGCGGCGGGGCATGAGCCAAGTTTATGCGATGCGAGAACGCCGGCGAAGCGCACACAGCGCGATCGCGAGCGCGTCGGCCACGTCGGGCGGTTCTGGCCGGGCCGCCAGCGACATCTGCACACGAATGGCCTCTTGCATCTGCCGCTTGCTGGCATGACCATGACCCGTCAGCGATTTCTTGACTTCCGTCGCACCCAGTTCGATCACGTCAAGCCCGGCACGCCGGGCGCTCAGCAACACCACGCCCCGAGCGTGGCCCATGACGATCGCCGTGGTCGGGTGCTTGTAGTGGGCGTAAAGCTTCTCGACCGCCACGGCCTCTGGACGCGCCCGGTCCAGCAGTTCCACCAAGTCTCGCTCAAGTTCAACCAGCCGCTCGCTCACGCTCAGATCAGGCTTGAGGCGTATCACACCCGCCTCAACAAGCCGAGTGGTTGGCCCAAGCCGGTTGACAACCATCGCTCGGCCCAACTCGCGGCCGGAGACCGACGCACTGGCGATTTCCACACAGCCATAGCCCGTGAGCCGCAAACCAGGATCGATGCCCAGAAGTCTCAAGGTCGCGGGCTCTTTCGCGGGCCGGGTCGCGGCTGTGAGCCTCCATAGCCCGATCCGCCGCGCGAGCCACCATTTCCCCCGTCGTTTGGCCCGTCGTGATATCCACCGCCCGAGTCCCGATTCGGTCCACGGCTCGGCCCTCGGCCATATCCGCCACCCGGTCCACTGCCGGGTCCACTCCCAGGCCGCGGTCCTCGGTTCGGCCCACCACTCCCGCCACTCCCGCCACC
>JBGSRG010000487.1:0-4225 GCA_041737685.1 Phycisphaerales bacterium
CAACTACACTGTCACCTATCTTCCGGGCACGGGCGATCTGACTGTCTCGGCACCGCTCTCTGGAGCGATCGAGGCAGGCCAGATCGTGAACGGCTCGTTCACGGTTTCAGATGTCACCCCCTGCCCCGGCGATTACGACAACTCCGGCAGCGTCGATCTGCTCGACCTGCTCGCCTTCAACGGTGATTGGTCCAGCAATCTTGGCCAGAGCGTTGCACCAGAAACCAACGGCGACTACAACAACAGCGGCACGGTCGATCTGCTCGACCTGCTTGCCTTCAACGGTGATTGGTCCAGCAATCTCGGCCAGGCGTGTCCATAAGCCACTCATCGCCGCGTGCTCGATCGCTCAATCGAATCGTCGAGCGAACTTACCCAGCCAACTCGCCCAGCCAACTCGCGAAGCAAAGTTTCGGCTCTTTCCAGCCTTCGGCACCCCAAGCCTTCACGCGGCTTCGCCAGCGTCTGAAACATTCAAGCCACCCACACGCGCACGCCCGCCCTCTTTCACCGGAGGGTGGGCTTGTCGCTTTTGGGATTCGGAGGGCAACGCGCGATCACCGCGTGCAGCACGGACCGAGCTCAGCACGCTCCGCGCTGGCCATTCACCGCCGCTCGGGCAGCGCCCATCGCAGGGCCACCGACGACGGCATCGGCGGCAGCGGCATGTCCAACCGATAGCATCGCATCGCCGACGGTTCGACACCAAAGTAGTCATACATCGATCGCGTGATCTCGGGATAGTTGGGCACGTGCGGCGTCGCCACCGCTGGCGGGCTTCCCGCCACACTCACCACCGACGCTTTGATGGGCAACAACTGCTCTGGACGGCACTGCGCCGGGTCTTCGGTCAGTCCGCCGGTGCGGTTGTAGACGTACACGCTCGGCCGCTCCGCCATCTCCACGTCGCGATGCACGTGGATATCGAAGATCAGCCGCTCGATCGGCAGCGAGATATTGGCCACAAACTCGCCCGTCCGGTCCTCGTCGGTGCGGTAGGCGCTGGCGCCGCGCACCACATAGCCGAAGTAGCAATCAAACGCGCCGACATTGCCAACCTCGCCGTCAACCAGCATCAGTTCCGTGTGATCCTCACGCTGGATCGCACGAATCTCCGGGAGATTCTTCGAGCAGAACTCTCGCAGCAGCCGCGGGATCTCTTCGTCCCGGTCCTCGGGCCGCTCCAACTTCGAGGGATGCACCCAATCGCCGCGATACGCCTGAAACCGAAACAGCGGCCAGGTCACGTCGGCTCGCAGCCGGCAAAAGCCGGCAAACCCGGCGATGGAGGCGGTGTCGATCGTGCCCGAACCCTTCGGCCCAGGAATCAGAAAGTTCGCCGACAGTCGCGTGCGTGCCTGCACGCCACACACCCCGCTGTTGCCACGAAACGCGAACTGCCTGCTTGTCAGCAGATGGTCGTCCCCCGCGGAATAACCCATGCTGTCCAGAATCAGCTCCAATCGATCGCGTGTGCCCGCGTGCTGAGTGACCACCGCGTCAAATCGGTCGAGCGCAGCGCGAACGTGCGCCAGCGAGTCGTCCGGAGCGCCCTTGAGCGCAAACTTGTTGAGCAAGATGTCCATCCCGCCGCGGCCCGGCAAGTGGCCGATGGCCGAGATGGGACACTCGCTCACGATAAGTTTGGCCACGCGATAAGACAGGCTCTTGTCGATCGAGAACGCGCGGCTCACTTCCTGCGGCTTGGTGTGGTCAGCGCGCACGGTGTGAAAGAGGTCCGTCACCGCCGCGCGCAGTTGTTGCATCGCCTCGGAGCAATCGCTCTCAAGCCGACTTATGGTAGGTGTTCGATAGGGTTCTTTGAACATTTTGCTCTCTCTCGCTCTCAGATGTAACTGTACCGCCGGGTTTGAACGGGTGCAAACGGGGTAGAAAATTATTTGAAAGTTTCTCTAGATATTTCTTGAACAACTCTTGTTCCTCGGTTAGTCTTCCTCATCGGCTCGGCGCGCCGTAGCGAAGCACGCGCTTCCCGTCGCTTCCCGAAGCACATTCCTTCTAGGAGAGAGAGATGAATCGTTCACTTGTTTCGAGCATCGTCGCCGCGGCGACACTGACCGCCGGTGCCAACGCCGCGATCACCATCACGTACTCAACGACGGTGGCCCCCACGTACGAGAACCTCATCACGTTCGATGAGCCGACGACTCCGGCGGGACCGAACCCGACGAACCAGTTCGCTTCGATGGGCATCACGATGCAGACCGGCAACGGTGACGGTCCGTTTGTCGCCCCGGGCGCGGCCTTTGGAACCGCTCTCGGTGCCGACAACCTGTGGGTCGGCGCGGCGTTCGGTGCCTTCATGAACTTCGACACGCCCATCACCAACTTCTCCGCCCAGTGGTTTGACACATCCGGCCCGGCCAGCTTCTTTGGCGGCGGTGCGGCGATCGTGGCGCTCCTGGACGGCGACGAGAACAACGCGCAGGTCTTCTTCGTCAACAACCCGACCGGAAACAACAACACGACCGGTCCGTCTTGGGTCAACATCGTCGCGACCGACGGCATGGTGTTCAATGAGGTCCGCCTCGTCGGCTTCAGCAATCCCTTCCCCGAGGGCTACGTCGACGACGTCTCTTGGACGGTTCCGGCGCCTTCGGCCCTGGCCCTGCTCGGCATGGGCGGACTCGTTGCCACGCGTCGCCGCCGCTGCAACTGAGGCTCGGGTGCATCTGCACGAACGCAGGTTCTGTCCCTTTTGCCCATCTTCTCCGCCTCACGCTCCGAAACGAGCGTGGGGCGCTTTCAGAGTCCTGCAACCCCCCACCATCCCCGCCCCCTCAACTGCCCCGCACGGCATCACCCAACGGAGACTCCCCTCATGGCCCATCGACGCGCACCGCGTCCGCTCGCCCCCACACTGCTTCTGGCGATGCTCAGCGTTGCCGCTCCGGCAGCGCTCGCCCAACCCAAGTTCATCGTCACCGGCTTGTCCGACGACCTGGCATCGGGCGGCAACGGCGTCTCGGGCCTGTACAGCATCGGGCTGAACGATGCCAACAGCAGCTTCTCCACCGTCCCGCTCATCTGGCAGCGCGGTGTGGGATTCACTCTCGTGCCGGGAGCCCAGTTCCGCGGCGGCACCAAGGTTTCTTGCTCCTCTGATCTGAGCGCCTTGGCCATGACCGCTGAGAACATCGAGAACTGGGAAGGTCTGAACTGCTTTGCTGGATACGACACGATGACCGGCGCGCTCAACCCGGCGCTGCCTATGCCCTGTCCTGTGCCGGGCATTGCGCATCGATGGACGAGCGGGACCGGTTGGATCAACACCGGCTCGTTCCCCCGATTCCCCGATCCCATCACCGGGCGGTTCCTCGGCGGAACAAAGTGCGACTCAACCATCAACTCCGCGAATGATCTCTCTGCGGACGGCCGCTACGTCATTGGCAGCGGCTACTTCGCACGCGCAACCACCTCCACCGGCGGGATTTCTTTCGGCTTCTGTGGCGACTTTTTCCCCTTTCGCTACGATGGGCTCACCGACACCTTCGAGCCGCTGGCGGTTCAGCCCGGCACCACCACCAGCCGTGCCGATCGCGTCAACGCCGATGGATCGGTCATCACCGGCTATGACCTGGCCAACACACCGGCCGATCAGCCCACCGCAATCGCCAGCGGCGACTTCAACGCCGACGGCGTGCTGGACCTGGCCGTCAGCAACCTCGACACCATTCGAGTCGCGGTCTTGCTCGGCAACCCCGACGGCACGTTCCAGACGGCAACGCAGTACGCACCGGAGATCGGAGAACTTCGCGGCATCGCCGCGGCCGACGTGAACGGCGACACCATCGTCGATCTGGTCGTTACCGGCGGCACGTTCCAAGCCAAGGTGCTCTTGGGTGCGGGCGATGGCACATTCACCGTCAGCAGCAGCTTCATCTTTCCCGGATCACAGCCCGGCGCAATCGCGATCGGTCGAATGAACGCCGACGCCTTCGACGATCTGGTGATCGCCAACAGCACCGCCGGCACCGTCGCAGTGCTGCTGGGCACCGGAACCGGCTCCTTCGGTTCGGCCACGAGTTTCGCGGTGGGCATGACGCCCTCCGGGGTGGCTCTCGGACAGTTCAACGCCGGAACCGCGGTCGACGTGGCCGTCTCCAACGAGTGCTCGAACAGCGTCTCTGTGCTGCTGGGCAACGGCAACGGCACGCTGCAAACGGCCGTGAACTACGCCGTGGGTAGCAACCCCTCGGGCGTC
>JBGSRG010000498.1:0-6570 GCA_041737685.1 Phycisphaerales bacterium
TCGGGCGGCACTCGATGCGCTGAAAGGTGGCTCGTTGCGTTTGGAACCGCGGCGTGAAGGCCCTGGCTCTGGACGAGGGCGCGCGATACGTCGGACGCGCCCGACCCGATGAGCAGTGCCAGTACGGCAAGCGCTGGGTGAGGGCGGCTTGGCGAGGGAGGAGAGGATGGGGCTTGGGTGGTGAGTGGGCCGCGCATGGGACCAAAGTTGTACCACGCGCGACCCCCGCCGCCAAGAGCCAGATGCGTTGAACTCTGCCGGGCGTTGGGCTGGCGGCTATCTGGTGGTCAGAGGTTGGGCAGACCCCACCGGCGGTAGCCAGCCAGAACCGACACTGGCTTGTGCATAAGCCGTGCACAAGCGCTCGCTGGCGCTCGGCCGCTGATGGGCTTCTGGAGCATGAGCAAAGCCTCACGTTTGTCGGTTGCGGGTGGCCCGGCGTGATGACCGTGCGCTGGCGAGCGCGACCGACCGGCTTCCGAGCGCCTGTTCGAGGGTGCCGACGTGCCGTAAAGGCAACGCTGGAAGGTGTTTAGGATCGGTCCAGCCCATGCTGTCCACAAAGCGCCAGCGCTTACTACTACTACTACTGGATTATTTATCTACTAAGAAGAAGTAAGACCCGGACAGAGGCGTGTGGGGTCTCGGAGCGGCCGAAGTCAACCGACGGCCTTGGGGGATAGAGTGTGAATAACTCCGATCCGGTCTTGACTTGTTGGGCGCTGGTTGGCCAGCGAGCGGCGGGCCAGCGCGTTCCTTCGATGGCTGCCGATGTGTTGTGGCTAGCCGCTTCGGCGATCGATTGGTCATCTGATTGGCCGAATGGGCCGAGCGCCTTTGACCTCCGCACAGAGGGTTTACTCCAGTTCGATCTGGGTTCCCACGCCGGCGTCGGTGTAGATTTCCAGCAGCAGCGAGTGTGGCACGCGTCCGTCGATGATGTGTGTCTTGGGCACGCCGCCGGCCATGGCGACGAGGCAGGCTTCGACCTTTGGCAACATGCCTTCGCCGATGACGCCGCGTCGAACGAGTTCGTCGATTTCTTCGCGTGTGAGGCTTGAGGCGTAGGAGTTGGTGTCGGCGGGATTGGTGCGAATGCCGTGGGTGTCTGAGCAGACGACGAGTTTCTCGGCCTTGAGAGCTGCGGCGACGTGGCCCGCCGCGGTGTCGGCGTTGACGTTCAACTTCCACACGCCGTCGCCGTTGAGTCGTCGTTCGACTCCGGCGGCAGAACCGTTGCTGGTGACGGCGGCGGCGGTCGTGGTTCCTCCCGCGGTGCCTGCTGAGGTGCTTGTTGCTTGGGTGGAGTTGCCGGCGCTTCGTTCGGTGGGCGACCCGTCGTGTCGCCAGCGCCCGCGCACGACGGCGATGGGCGCGATGACGGGGATGTAACCGTCTTCGCAGACCGCGTCGAGCAGGACGGTGTTCACGTCGACGACGTTGCCGACGTAGCCGAGGTCCAGTTGTTCGCCGGCGGGACCGGTGAGGTACATTCGCTCGGCGAAGAGCACGCAGGAACCTTGCGAGTGCAGGCCGATGGCCCTTGCGCCAGCCTCGTTGAGGTATTGCACGAGTGAGCGGTTGACCTCGTTGACGAGGATGTCCTCGGCGATGTCGAGCGTGGCCCGATCGGTGTATCGACGGCCCTGGATGAACTTGGCTTCAAGCCCGGCCTTTTTCATGGCCTCGGTGATGCCCTTGCCGCCGCCGTGGACGACGATGGGCCTCATGCCGACGGCGGACATGAAGGCGACGTCCTCCATCAGGTCGCGCATTTGCACGGGGTCTTCTTGGATTGAGCCGCCGACCTTTACGACAACCACCCGATCGCGGAACCGCCGGATATAGCGGTGGGCTTCGACCAGGGCCTCGGCTTTGTCAATAGCGACGTTCATCAAAGGCGGAGTGTAGAGGCGCGGGCAAGGGGCTGGCGAGCGTCGGCGGGCGCCGAGCGGCGTGACGGTGAGTGGGCGGGCGGATGAATGGGCGGGCGGGGCGAGTTGAGGTGCGATGGTTGGGAGCGATGATGCCGGACGGGATCTCAGCGAGCCGGATCTCAGAGAGCTGGGCCGAACTGAAACGGCGGCTGCACGTAGAGAAAGGCCATCGGCGGTTTGTTGGTATGGGGACGGGCTGCGGTGGTTGGTAGCCGATTCGGCGATTGCCCTTCCAGAGGCCGAACGATCGGAGTGATGAGCGGTTCGCCGCCGCTATGATCGCGGCGGGCTGTTAAGGTGGCTGGCGGTCTGGGTGGCCAGTTGTCGGGCGGCTCGCTTGAACGGGTTGCATTTTGCGGTTGTTTCTTGATTCGTCTTGCTCTGGTGCCCGCCCCCCTTTGTGCCCGTTCGCTCTCGCTCGTTACTGTCCGAACTCGACTCAGCCCATCGAAGCTTCACACGGTCCAAGTCCGTTCAGCGGAGACTCGCAGCATGACCAGCAGCGTCGGATCAACATCGCTTCCGATCCATCCCGCGTCTTCGAGGCCAACGGGGGGCGGTCACGAGCATCACCACCACCAGGCCGGCGACGGCATGGCGTGCTGTTCGCACCACAACGTGAAGATCGAGCGCTGGCTTGTGGTGTATCTGATCGGCGGCGTGCTGCTGCTGTCGACGATTGTGATGCGGTATCTGCTGAGTGACGTTGTCAGCCGGGAAGTCGCGGAGATTCCGGCGCTTCTGGGCGCGGTTCTGCTGGGGATGCCGTTGTTTGTGGCGAGTTGGAAGGAAGTGCTCTCTGGGCGGGCGAGCACGAGCACGCTGTGCGCTGTGGCGATTCTGGGTGCGCTGGCGATCGGCGAGTATGTCACTGCGGGCTTTCTGGCGTTCATTTTGCTTGTGGCCGATCAGATCGTTCGGCAGCGGGCCTGGGGTGCGGAGCGCGCGATCGAAGAACTGGTTGCTCGGACTCCGGACGATGCCCGTGTGATTCGTGCTGGCCAAGAAACGATGGTTTCCATTTCGCAGGTGATCATCGGCGACGTGATCCGCGTGCGCCCGGGCGAGAACCTGCCTGTGGACGGCGTGATTGTTACGGGTCGCACGGCGATCGATCAGGCAGCGCTTACGGGCGAGGCGATTCCGCACGAGGTTGCGCCGGGCGATCCGGTGTACGCGGGGACGACGAACGTATCGGGGGTGATCGAGCTTCGCGCCACGCAGGTTGGTCAGGACACGACCATTGGCAAGGTGAGCCAGTTGATCCGCGAGGCCGAGAGCAGCAAGTCTTCAAAGCAGATGATGGTGGAGCAGGTGGCGCGGTTCTTTGTGCCCGTGACGCTGAGCGTGGCGTTCTTGGTGTGGTTCTTTGCCAAAGAGAGCGTTGGCCAGGAAGAGGCGGTTCGGCGGGCGATTTCGGTGCTGGTGGTGGCGTGCCCGAGCGCGCTGCTGCTGGCCAGCCCGCTGGCGTTGGTGGCGAGCTTTGCCTCCGCCGCGAGGTTGGGCATTTTGATCAAGCGTGTGAATTATCTGGAAGAGGCCGCGGCGGTGGACACCGTGGTGATGGACAAGACGGGCACGTTGACGACGGGCAAGTTTGCGGTTTCGCGGCTTGTGCCCGCCGAGGGTGTGGAGGGTGCGGAACTGTTGCAGGCTGCGGTGAATGGGGAACAGCACTCGAACCACCCGCTGGCCAAGAGCATTATCGCGACGGGCGAGCAAGCGCGGATCAAGCCGGACGGCTCGCAGGACTTTGAGGAGATTCATGGGCGCGGCATCCGCGCCCGCACCATGGGGACGGGCGAGGTGCTGGTGGGCCGCGCGGCGTGGATTCGCGAGAACCTGCCGCAAGTGGCGGACGAGGTGAACCGCGTTGAGTCTCGTATTGAGGGCATGACGGGCGTGCATGTGGCGTCGAACGGGCGATACCTGGGCGTGGTGGGTCTGGAGGACAAGGCGCGTGCGAACGCGCGCGGCGTGGTGACACGGCTGCGCGAGCTGGGCATCAATCGCATCGACATTCTTACGGGCGACCGTCTGAGCGTCGCCGAGCGTGTGGGCCGCAACGTGGGCGTTGACAACATCGAGGCTGAGTGTCTGCCGGAGGAGAAGCACCAGATCGTGCAGGGTTTGGTCAAGAGCGGCCGGCGCGTGATGATGGTGGGCGACGGTATCAACGACGGGCCTTCGTTGGCCGAGGCGGACATTGGTGTGGCCATGGGCCTGGGCGGGAGCGACATCGCGGCGAACTCGGCGGGCGTGGCGTTGATGAACGACGACCTGTCGCGCATTCCATTCTTGATCGAACTCTCGCGCCGGAACCGTACGATCGTGGCGCAGAACATCGCGGTGGCGATTCTGGTTGCTGTAGTGGGCCTCATCATCGCCGCGACGGGCTTGGTGGGTGTGGTGTTTGCGGCGGTGTATCACGTCTTTGGCGACGTTCTGGTGATTCTCAACAGTTTCCGTTTGTTCCGTTTCGGCGAGACGTTTGGCCAGAACGATGGCCTTTCGCTGGAGCAGGCGGCGGCGATTCCGGGCCGGCGTGCGGGCAGCATGAGTCTGGCCAAGCCGGGAACTGGGCCGTCGTCGGGGCCGGTTCAGGGTGCGCCCGCGACGGCCTAAGCGGGTGTGAGCGTGTGCGCGGTCGATTGGCTGGCGGGTTGAGCCAGACGGATTCGCTACGCTCTTGTCGTGTTGCGATTTACCTTTCTGGGCACGGGCACGTCTGCGGGCATACCGGCCATTGCGTGCGACTGCGCGGTGTGTGTGTCGAGCGACCCGCGTGATCGAAGATTGCGAACGGGTGCTTGCGTCGAGTTTGTTGACGGTGCGGGCATGGAGCGTGTGGTGTTGATCGACGCCACGCCGGACCTGCGTGCGCAGGCGCTGCGTGCTGGGCTGAAGCGCTGCGATGCCGTGGTCTTTACGCACAACCACGTTGACCACACCTTTGGGGTCGATGAGTTGCGACGGTTTAACGCCGTGCAGCGCACGCCGATTGACGTCTATGCCGACGATCACACCATGACGCACCTTCGGCGGGTGTACACGCACATCTTTGAGGCGCACAAGAACGTCAACGATTCGTTTGTGGCGACGCTTATCGCGCACCGGATCGAACCGGACACGTCGTTCGAGGTGTTTGGGCTGCGCTTCACGCCGATCAGATTGCTGCACGGCAAACTTCCGGTGCTGGGCTTTCGGATCGACGACTGGCGCGGTGAACCGGTGACCGACGGCCAAGAAGCGGAGGGGGCGTTGGTCTTGCCGCTGGCGTATTGCACGGATGTTTCTGCGGTGCCGCCCGAGTCGTGGAAGCACTTTCGCGGTCTGCGGACGCTGGTGCTGGATGCGCTCCGGCACCGGCACCATCCGACGCACATGACGGTGCAACAGGCGGTGAACGTGGCCGAGAACGTGGGAGCGGGGCGGACGTACTTTGTCCACATGTCTCACGATTTGGGGCACGCCGAGACAGAGGCGGAGTTGCCCGAGAACATCCGGCTGGCGTATGACGGGCTAGCGCTCGGGTTGTGATGCTTGCCTGGCGGCGTGTGGGCGGCGTGTGCGGAGTGGCGGCCAACTTCCTACTCTGGCCACCATGCTGCGAATCGCACAGATCGGTCTGGGTCCGCTGGGCAAGATGATCGTTGCCGACGCGGCATCGCGTGGTGTTGCGGAGGTGGTGGCGTGTGTAGACATTGCGCCCTCGCTGGTTGGCAAGAGCTTGGCCGAGGCCGTTCCGGGCTGTGGGTTCGCAGTGCAGATTGTGGGCGCGATCGAGAGTGTTGAGGATTGGTCGCAGATCGACTGCGCCGTGGTGGCCACGTCGTCGGATCTGGAGCGGTGTGCGCCGATGCTGCGCGAACTGCTGCAACGCGGCGTGTCGATCGTCTCGACGTGTGAGGAACTGCTCTTCCCGCGGTTGCGCCACGCCGAACTGGCCGACGAACTGCACACGCTGGCCACGAGGCACGGTGCGCGGCTGGTCGGTACGGGCGTGAACCCGGGCTTCATGATGGACACCCTGCCTGTGGTGGTTACGGCGGTCTGCCGCAATGTGCGGCGTGTTCATGTGTGGCGGATTCAGGACGCGACTTCACGTCGTGTGCCGTTTCAGAAGAAGATCGGTGCCGGGCTGGACGACGCGGCGTTTGCAGCGCGGATCGCCGATGGCTCGCTGCGACATGTTGGCTTGGGTGAGAGTTTGCACTTTGTGGCGCACTATCTTGGCCTCGCGATCGACCGCTGGGACGAGACGATTGAGCCCGTGAAGGCGACGCGGGACCTGATGTGTGCTCTTGGTCCGATCGTTGCGGGGCGCGCATCGGGTGTGAGACAGGTGGCCCGTGGCTGGAACGGGGGTTCGGGCGACAAGCCCGTGATTACGCTGGAGTTTCAGGCCGCGATTGGGCAGGTGCAGCCGGCCGCACAGGACCGCGTGCTTATCGATGCCGAACCGGTGATCGATCTGGTGATTCAGGGTGGTGTTCACGGCGACGTGGCGACAACGGCGATCACGCTGAACACCATTCGATCGTTGCTGAGCGCCCCGCCGGGCCTGCACACGATGGCGACGATCCCGCCGGTGCGGTCGCTGCGGTGACGTGCGTCGCTGCGGTGACGTGCG
>JBGSRG010000500.1:0-1737 GCA_041737685.1 Phycisphaerales bacterium
TCGACTGACCCACATGGAACCCAGCATCGTTCAAATCTTCGAAACGTTCCTGATCGGCGGCTTTGCCGGTCTGCTGGGCGGTCTTGCGGGAATCGGCGGGTCCATGATCATCCTGCCTGCTTTGCACATCTTTTACCCCTCTGAGGAACGTCCGTCAGTTCATCATTTGTACATGGCCGCCGCCATGATCGTGAATCTGGCAGTTGCGATTCCCGCCGCGTGGAAACACCGGGCGCTGGGCGGCGTACGGGACGACCTTTTCCGGCCACTGGTGATTTCGACGTTGCTGGCCGTGGCGGTTGGGGTGCTTCTCTCGAATCTGATCGCCGGCGACCGGCTGAAACTGCTCTTGGCGGGATTCTTGCTGATCTACTGCGCGTACAACCTAGTCCGAATCGTGCAAGGCCCGAGATCTCAGGAAGCACCGGATGAGCCTGTCGAACGATGGCGGCTAAGCCTCACGGGAGGCACCACAGGGCTTTTCGGCGGCTTACTTGGTCTGGGCGGCGGCGTGATCATGGTGCCCATGCTCCAGATGCTCTGCGACGTGCGGTTGCGAAAGGCTATCGGCACCAGCAGCGCGGTGATGGTCTTCACGGCGTGCGCTGGTGCAATCATCAAGACCGTGACACTGCCCCAGCACGACGAGCCGATCGGGCGGGCGCTCTATCTCGCCGCGATGATGATTCCGGGCGCGGTGGTCGGCGCAACCATCGGCGCGACCCTGACGCACCGCATGCCAGTTCGGGTGGTGCGTTTGGTCATCACTCTGTTGCTGATGATCGCGGCGTTTCGCCTGGCTGAAGCGGATGTACGGGCCTGGCTCAACTGAACAACGTTCGCAGTTCGTCGGCGAATCGATCCGCCGCGTCGGCAATGTCGGCGTGCCAGTTGGCTCCCGTGCTGTCTGGAAAGATCACAGACCTTGAAGCATTAACGATCACGCCCGAATCTGCGGCGTTGCCTCGGGTTCGGAGCATTGGTCGAAGGTCTTCCAGCGTGCCGCCCTGTGCGCCATAGCCGGGGATCAGGAACGGTGTGTCGGGCATCCGACGGCGCATCGCCTCACCATCGGACGACTTGGTGGCTCCGACTACTGCGCCCACGCACGAGAGTCCCGACTGCGGCCCCCTCAAGCTCGCACGCTTGCCAAGTTCCGCAACGTGATCGGCCATCATCTCGGCAACGGTTCTTCCGTCTGCCAGTTGCTGGCTCTGCACAGCGTCGGAACCGGGGTTGCTCGTTCTGACGAGGACGAACACGCCATGGGAAGCGGCCGTGTGTTTGGCGGCGGGGTTTGTCGCCTCACACGCACCGGCGAGATAGGGCTCGACAGTGTCGATGCCGAGATAGGCGTTGACCGTGAGAAAGTCCGATGCGTGTTCGGCTTGGACGGAGCTGGCAGGTGAAGCAGCCCCGAACGCCGCTGCGGCGTAGTGCTCCGCACTCACGCCGATGTCGCCGCGCTTTGCGTCGAGAATGACCAGAAGCCCGCGCTGATGCGCCGCGACCATGATGCGTCGGAGCAGCGCCATGCCCTGCGGGCCATAGCGCTCAAAACACGCACTCTGCGGCTTGACGATTGAGACGGAACGTGAAACGGCGTCGAGGATGCCGGTGCAGAAGTGTTCGATCGCGCTGACCGGGTCGTGGTGCAGCGCTCGCACCGCTTGAGGCAAACGGTCGAGGACTGGATCAAGGCCGACGCACGCGGGCGAGCCGAACTTGGCCACGGCC
>JBGSRG010000523.1:0-9333 GCA_041737685.1 Phycisphaerales bacterium
GGCAACCATCGAGCCTTTGATCGCCTCGGTGCTCGCGGTCGATCTGGGCGATACTGAGCGAGAGCTCATCTGCATCGACGACGGATCGACCGACGGCACCGCCGACGTGCTCGATGGCCTGGCCGTTCGCCACGGCTTCAAGGTTGTGCGGCAAGCGGCTAATCGCGGCAAGGGCGCAGCACTGCGGGCGGGCTTCGGGCTTGCCACGGGCGATGTGCTCATCATTCAAGACGCGGACCTTGAGTATGACCCGGCGGACTATCCCCGCCTGATCGGGCCGATCCTCAGCGGCAAGGCCGACGTGGTCTTCGGTTCGCGATTCGTGGGCGGCGATGCCCACCGCGTGCTCTACTTCTGGCACGCCGTGGGCAACCGTGCGCTCACTACGCTCTCTAACGCAGTGACCAACCTGAACCTCTCGGACATGGAAGTCTGCTACAAGGCCTTTCGACGCGAGGTCTACACGCGGATCACCATCGAGGAAGACCGCTTCGGATTTGAGCCCGAAATCACGGCGAAAGTGGCCCGGTTGGGCTGCCGGATCTATGAGGTGGGCATCTCCTACTCCGGTCGAACCTATGCCGAGGGCAAGAAGATCGGCTGGCGCGACGGCGTGCAAGCGCTGTGGTGCATCGTGAAGTATGGCCTGCTGCGATAGGCCGCGCATCGGCTCAGACTCAACGTGCGATCTGCGCAAGAAAAAGACCGGAGCGGGGCTCCAGTCTTGTGGGAACACACGGGTCGTTCGATCAATGCTTACTTCATCGAGAGCAACACGGGCTCAGCGCCGACCTCGCCCTCAGGGGCATTGGGATCATCGCGCTTCACACCTAGGAACTTGGCCTCCAGTTCGACCCGGATCTTTTCCATGGCCTTGTTCTGGATCTGGCGGACACGCTCCTTGGTCACACCGATGATCTGGCCCACCTGCTCGAGCGTCATGGGCTTCTCGCTTTCGGTCGTCTCGAGACCGAAGCGATGCTCGATGACGGTTCGCTCCACGTCGGTCAGGTCAGCACGATTCTCCAGCACGATGCGTTTGACCTCTTCCGCCGCGTCCTTCTCAAAGTCGGCCCGCTTGGTCTCGAGGAAGTTGCTCCGCTCGAGTTTCGGGTCAAAGTCCGTCGGGAAGCGCTGTCGATACTTGCTGAGTTTCATGCCCTGACGGCTGAAGGCCTTAAGAATGGCACGGCAGGCGTAGGTCGAGAACTTGTAGCCACGGCCCGCATCGAACTTGTCCACCGCCCGCAAGAGCGCCATGTTGCCCTCGCTGACCAGGTCCGCAAAGTCAACCTCGCTCATGCGAGTACGCTTGGCCATCGCCAGCACCAGCGCCAGGTTCGTCTCGGCGATCTGCTCGCGGATGACCTCAGCGCGCCGGTACCAACCCAGAACCTCTTCGGCCTGCTCGGGCGTCGGCTTGCGAGACTCGCTCGTCCAGACGCTGTTCTGAATCTCGCCGACACGGAACCGGGCGTAGTTGAACTGATGGAACAACACCCGCTCTTCAGCGCCGGTCAGAATCACCTGCTGCGTGCTCTTCACCGTACGGCTCTTGCCGGGCGACAGATCGTCCATCACCGGGTGATACCACGACGTGTCCGGCTTCTGAATGTCCGGAGCCTCATCGTAAATCGACTTCTCAGCGCCAACCTCGCGGAACACCGGCGAATCGATGTAGTCCTGCGGGTTGTTGGGGTTCAGCAGCGTTGCGAGCAATCGCTCGTCCTCTTTCGAGAGCGCGCGCTTGCCACGCCCGCCGCCTACGCCGCGAAGGGACGATTCGCCCGTGCCACCCGCGAACTGAACGCGGGCTTTACGACGATGTTGTTCGAGTGGACTGGGACTGGCATTCATATTGACCACATTGACACCTTCGGGACAATTGTCCCACATCACCGCCCGGCGCACCGAGCGGCACAACGGCGAGCGTCTTGGCTCGCGGCTGAACTTGTTGGCACACCCGAGGGGCAAACCCCGTCGACCCGACGAAAACCGCCCGCGGGGTGTACCTGAACTTGACAAACCTTTCAAACGCTGTATTACGCCCGCATCCGTGCCGGCGTTCGGCTGACATCAGCCTAAAAAACTCCGCCCAATCTCAGATCCCGACCGGCCGCCATTGGGTCCGGTTCCGATCCCCGCATTGAACGCCGACTCGACCCGTTCTCGACCACTGGCAATGCCTCGGCGCGATTCACTGCCGCCCAGTTGGCCTAACGGTGTGATATCACCTGCCCGAGCATCACTGCCATGCTACCGCACTCAACAATATCCTAACAAAAAACGAACGTAATCGGCAATCTTCGCTCTCTTATACGATCCAAACCGCGAGTTGGATGCGATTCACACCGCGGTCCATCTCACCCCGATTCCCGTGTCCCCGGCTAAACAGCCGAGGACTTCACCAAAACCAAGCATTGACGACTTATCGGATCCGACGTAGGCTGCACAGACCGGCGTCGGGCGGGAGTCATCGGTCCACTTCCTCCGCGCCGCACAGAATACTTCACGTTGCCTTCATATGCAAGGAATAACGTCTGGGGGAACTCGGTGGAATAACCGGTGCGGACGCGTCGGGAATACCCGCCAAACGCCTTACACAGTCATCTTTCGGCACTTATGTTCGCATTGTGTTTGCATAACATTCACTCGTTCACCCCTCACGCTCTTTCAGGAGACTTAGCCATGCCCTTCTCTCTCCCCGCTCTCCCCTACCCGGCCAACGCACTCGAGCCCCACATCGATGCCCAGACCATGGAAATTCACCACGGCCGGCACCATAAGGGCTACGTCGACAACGCCAACAAGGCCCTCGACGGCACCAAATGGGCCGACATGTCGCCGGTTGAAGTGCTCCAGCACCTCGCCGACGTGCCCGAGGCCATCCGAACCACGGTTCGCAACAACGTGGGCGGCCACGTGAACCATTCCATGTTCTGGGAAGCCATGGCCCCCGCAGGCAAAGGCGGCGGCGGCGAGCCCAGCGGCGCGGTCGCCGAGGCGATCAAGCGCTCCTTCGGCGAATTCGCGCACTTCAAGGAAGAGTTTGCGAAGGCCGCCACCGGTCGCTTCGGCTCGGGCTGGGCCTGGCTCTGCATGAAGGACGGAAACGCCACAATCTGCTCAACCGCAAATCAGGACAGCCCCATCATGGGCCAGGCCATCGCCGGCTGCGGAGGCACACCACTTCTGGGAATCGATGTCTGGGAACACGCCTACTACCTGAAGTATCAGAACAAGCGGGCCGACTACATCACCGCTTGGTGGAACGTTGTGAGCTGGGCCGAGGTCGCCAAGCGAGCATCTGCGGCGAAGTGACTGTCAAAGGACCTTCTTGACGAGTGCGATGGAGATGAACCCACCACCGGGGCGGGCGAATCCCGCCGCACCGGGCTATGACTATGGTCAGAGCGTGATGGTTGCCGAACGGGCGCGTTCGCGGTCCGTTCTGCCGCGTCTTTCCATACCACATAGGCGGGTTGCATGGCCGCAAAGGAACTCCACATGAGTCGTCTCGGACTGTTGATCTGGCTGGCTGCGCCAGTAGTGGTGGTAGGTGCGTTGTGGCTCTCGATAGACCGCAGTGTCGGTCGGCCCGATCCGAGGCTCGAAGCGCTGCAACGAGCGCAACTTCCGGGACAAGACCTGGCCACAGGCAGGCCCATTGATGAGTTGAACGCCGAGATCGCCGAAACCCAAGCCCGCAAGGCGCTGCTCAGCGCGAATGCTCGCGCGCCCATTGCCTCTGAATCGGCCCCCGTCGACTCGGCCGACACGGCCATTGCGACTTCACCATCCGAGAACATGCAGCCTACCAAGGCCGCCACCGGATCCAAAATGGTTCAGCCCGAGTCGCTGGAGCAGGGCTTCATCATCGTCGTCGAGGACAAGGCCAAGAGCGCAAGCGCCGAGTCGCCGATCTACATGCCCAGCAGCCACAACGGGTGGAATCCCGGCGACACGGGCATGAAACTCGAACGACGCAGCGACATGCGCTGGCAGATCATCTGGCCCAAGCCCACGCTCGACAGTCGCGTGGCGTTCAAGTTCGCACAAGGATCGTGGGACGGCGTGGAAACCAGCGCCAAAGGCGAGGACATCGAGAATCGACTGCTGCCGCTCATCGACGCTTCCAAACTCGCCCCGGGCGAGAAGCCGGTCATCGAGTTCAGCGTCGAGGCCTGGCGAACACAGCAGCCCGGACAGATCGCTCGAACCGCAACCAATACCTACCGGCCGATCGAAGTCGCCGCGGGCACGCTCCGCCGTCTCGAAGTGACCGGCGGCGGCGCAACCGGGCCGGGGCTTTCAGGGGTTGGCGCTTACACACGCGATCTGTTGGTTTGGCTCCCGCCGGGCTATGACGCGCCAGCAAACGCCTCTCGTTCCTATCCCGTCCTCTATCTCCAAGACGGTCAGAACGTCTTTGAGCAACTGCCGGGCGTGCCGGGCGAGTGGCAGGCCGATGAGACCGCCGCGAGGCTCATCGCTGAGGGCAAGATTCAGCCCTTGATCATCGTCGGCATTCCCAGCGCGGGCGCGCAACGTGCCAACGAGTATCTGCCCGTGGTGGCGCGCGACGGGATCGAGCCCCGCGCTGAGGCTTACGTCGAGTTTCTGATTCGGCAAGTGCTGCCACGTGTCGAGAACGCCTTTCGTGTACAAACCGGACCAGACCACACGCTCATTGGTGGTTCAAGTTTCGGAGCGGTGATTTCGCTCGAAGCGGCGACGCAGCACCCAGACATTTTCGGTGGCGTGCTGCTGGAGAGCCTGCCCATGCTCAGCAATGAGAAGGCTGTCTTCAAACACTTCGCGACCAAGAAGAACTGGCCGCAGAAGATTTACTTCGGCATGGGCGGAAAAGAGGCGGGCGACGCTGCCGCGGACCAGGGTCTGAATCGCCAGTACGTGTCTTCAGCCTCTGCTTTTTCTGAAATGCTCCGCGGCTCACGCATCGACCCCAGCCGCACCAAGTTCGTTGTCGACGAGAACGGCTATCACAATGAGCCGGCGTGGGCCAAGCGTTTCGGACCAGCGCTCGAGTGGTTGATCCCCGCCAAGTGACGCGGGCGGGAACATGAAAAAGAGGGCGAGCAACTGGCGGGGTGAAGGCGCGTCCGTGCTGACTGTGGACCATCCCACGCAATCGCCCCACGGTCTCGCTGTCGCCTGTCCGCGACTATGGCTCCGAGTCACCTCGGTCGCACCAGTGAAGTTGAAGTCGATCAGCCGATTTTGATCAAGTCGCCAGAGTGAAAGCCTGAAGATGCTGAGTTGGCTCCGATTCACCCGCTTCTACCGCGCTGATCCGACGTTCAGTCGGCTCTCGGATGAACGCTGCGAAGCACTGGCCGTTCAGGCTCGCCTGCAGCGGGGCGACGCGATCTGGCTCATCCCCGGCGGGCTTGCCGCCCTCTCCGGAGCGGTGCTGGCCGGCTTCGGCCATTTGATCGTCTCGCTGATCCTTACCGTGGCTGGGGGCAACGGCGCGGTGCCCGTTACCGCGCCAGCGCTTGCCCCCGCCGGGGCAAACGTCAACGCGCTCGCAACGGTGCTGGAATTGATGAATCTCACCGTCACGCTCAGCGTGATGATCGGGGTCTTTGTGCTGTTGCGCCGTGTGATGCTCATCCGTTCCATGCGGCGTATCCACAACAAGGCGGTCTGCCCATTCTGTGAGTTCTCGCTTGTTGGCCTCTTTGTTCAGCACGGGCGGGTGCAATGCCCCGAGTGTGGCCAGTCGATCCTGCTCGCCGAGCATCGACTGAGCGAGGACGATCTGATCCCTGACACGCCCGAGGGGCTGCGGGTCATGCGGGAGCATTGGAAGAACCAAGGGACCGACCGCTTTGGTGCTCTCACCGGTGGCCAGCCCGAGCAAAATGGCCCGCGTGGCAAGCACACCAGCGCCTGGGAGCATCGCCAGCCCTCGCGCGGAAAGAAAGCCTGAACGCAACGCGGCGGATCGTTGCAGCCGACTTGATTTCGGATTCAGACCTTCAGCGTCTTCACCGCCCGGAACGTCGACTCCAACACCTTGCGAGAATCGGCCTTGAGCCACGATTCCAGCACGCCCGCGTACACGCCGCGGAAGTCGGTCGAGTATCGCAGGTCGCCCGAGTCCAGGTCCGTGAGCGACGGGTGTGTGCCCACGATACCCGGCTTGACCATCGGCCCAAACAGGAACATCGGCGCGGCGGTGCCGTGATCGGTGCCGCCCGAGGCGTTCTGCGCTACCCGCCTGCCAAACTCACTGAATGACATCGTGAGCACCCTGCTGTCCTGGCCCTGCGACTTCAAGTCGGCGTAGAACGCGCGAATGGCATTGCTCAGCGTCTGCAACAACTGCGAGTGTCGCCCATTGTCCGAACCCTGGCCCGCGTGCGTATCAAAGCCGCCCAGCGTGACGTAGTAGACGCGAGTTTTCAAGCCCGCGCGGATCATCGCGCTCACCATCGCCATCTGCCGACCAAGTTCGGTCTGAGGATATTGGCCCGTCGGCTTGTTCGATACGGCTTTGCGGATCAGGTCGCTGGAAATCTGCGCGTCGAGCGACGTCCGCATCAGGAACGAAGCCGTAGATTGCGGATCAACACCCTCGACCACTCCCGCCCGATTAATCGCCTCGTACCGCTCGGCCAGATCGGGCTCAATGTCCTTGCCAAGCCAGCGGAACAGGTCGGCCGACTCGAACCCGATGGGCTTAGACTTGAAGCCCTGCATTGCCAGCGGCGCCTCGCGGCCGATCGCGATTCCCGCCATGGGCTCAGGAATTCCGGGTGTGCCGTCGCCGCCCGCTTCGCCGCAGCACTCGTTGTCGAAGTACCTTCCGAGCCAGCCCGTGCCCGTGCCGCTGACCTCGGCGGTGTGCCAGATGTCCATGCTCTTGAAGTGCGATCGGTTGGGGTTCGGATAGCCCGCACCCTGAACGATGGTCATCAGCCCGTCATCGTACAGCGACTTCAGGCCGCTCAGTTGCGGGTGCAGCCCGACCGGGATGTTCCGGCCCAGTTTCAGCACTCTCTGCTCGCTGATGCCGATCGTCGGTCGCGCGCGGTAGTACGCCGGATCACTGAACGGCACCACGGTGTTCAGCCCGTCGTTGCCGCCCGCAAGTTGAACGACCACCAGCACGCGGTCCTCGTCAACACCCGGAATCGACGACATACCCGCCGCGGCGAAGGGCAGCCCCAGGGCCGACCGCTGCAAGAAGGCTGGGATCGTGGTCGCGGCCGATGCGAGCACAAGCCCGCGTGAAAGGAATGCGCGACGCGTGAAGGCCGGTGTGTTCCAGAGGTCCATATCGGTCACCCTCGCTTGTCCAACTTCATCTTGGTTCGAGCCGCGACAACGCGGCCCGTAGAGATAATCAAGTCGCTGACTTCAACGGATGCACGCCGCAAGAAGGCAGTGCATCCACACATTCACATTCGGACGCGCAGCGGCCTCGCGCTGGGTCCTCGATCTGAAATCGACCTAGCAGAGTTGGTACTCCGGCATGGCCGTGATCAACAAGAGCATACCGGTGACCAGTTCAGGGGTAACGCCACCCGCCGAGCCGTTCTTTGCGGGCTTCTGAGAGCGGGCATACGCCAGCAACGCGTCGGTGTTCTGTCGGCTGGCCTTTCCCACGGTGAACCTGAGCATGGTCTGCGCCACCAACTCCACGTGCTCCGATGAGTCCGCCGTTGGAGGTATGGCCAGTTCCCGCAAAAGCCGCTCAGCGTCAAACCGCTCCGAGTTCGCGAGCGCGTCGTAGCCCTGCGGCATTTTGCCCGTGATCAGAAAGCACAAAATGTTCTGGCGCACAAACAGCGTAGCGGTGTTGATCCACGACTTGCCGCCGTCCCAACCCTTGACGCTCGGAGGGAAAAAGATGTTCTGACCCATCAGGTTCATCGCATCGGTCAGCACGCCCAGATCACGCACCGGCGTGTTCAGCGAGCGAACCGAGCCAACCACAATCTCCGCCGGCGACTTGATCATCTCGTTGATCAGTTCGGGCTGGTAGAAGTGTTCAGACAGAAACAAGCGCCGCAGTACGGGTTTGATGTCATAGCGATCAGAGACAAAGGTGTGCGCCAGTTGCCGGATCACCGTCTCGGCCGACTTGTCCAGCGAAGGTCTGCCCGTGGGATAATGACTGACAAAGTAGCGGTAGACTTTGGTGCAGATGAACTTTGCGCAGGCGGGGTTCGAGAGAATCGCCTTGACAAGATCATCGCCGTCGAGTTTGCCGCGAACACCCAGGATCGCCTTGGGGTCGCCGTCGTGGTTGCCACGGTTAAAGACAAACTCGTCATCCTCGAAGGTGTAACCCGTGAGCGCTCGAGCGCCCTCCTTGATGTCCTGCTCGGTGTAGTTGCCCACTCCGAGCGAGAACAACTCCATCAGTTCGCGAGCCAGATTCTCGTTGGGGCGGCCCTTCCTCGAGTCGTTGTTGTCTAGGTACGCGATCATGGCCGGATCGCGGATGATCGCGAAGAGCAGGTCCGCAAAGTTCCCGACGGCGTTTCGCCGGAACATCAGGTTCTGCTGGAACATGTGGTAAGAGTCTTCGATCGTGCGATAACTGGTCGCAAAGTGACCGTGCCAGAAGAGCGTCATCTTCTCTTCCAGCGGGCGCGGCGTCTCGATCATCCTCTTCAACCACCAGTGCTGCATCTTCAGCATCTGCTGCCGATCGAACCGCTCGGCCTCTTGTCGCGAGGCTCGCAGCCGGGCTACCGCCACTTCGTCGCCCCGGCGCCGTGCTGTCGCCAGCTCGCCTCGTTCCTCGGCGTTGATCGGCCGCATGATGTCCCGGTCGAACGTACCCTCGTCCGGCGCTTCGTGACTCACCGTTTCGTAGTTGACAATGTAATCAACAGCCTTCTCTGGCCCCCACGACGCGACCGTGTTGATCTGCTTGGGTGTGCCACCAAAGCCCGCGCGCAGCAGGAGATGTCGGGCCTGCTCATAACCAAAGTCCCGTGGGCGGATCGGCACGGTGGACGAATCGATCGGTCGCACCATGGTGCGGGGTGTGCGCTTGGCCCCGGTCGATCCTGCACCCTGTCCCCGAGTCGGAGCGGCTTTAACGTTCTTCTCAACGGCCTCTAGCGTCGATGCTGCCGGGTCTTTCGGCTTCTCGGCAGGTGTGGGCTGCATTTTCAACCTCCGGAGGGGCTGGTGAGTGACTGGGGGCAAAGAGGCTTGGGATTGCCCCGAGATTCTGACGGTTCTTCTCAACGCTCAACGCACCAGCATGTGCGCGATTGCCCGCGACTCTCAACGAAACGCTGCCAGCATGAATCCGCCGCGTGCAGGCCACCATCGACCGAATGT
>JBGSRG010000012.1:0-1796 GCA_041737685.1 Phycisphaerales bacterium
CCTCAACCCCAACACCACGCCCGGCGGGTTCTTCCCCAACGGCATGAACGGCGCCATCCGCTAAGCGCCCGATAACGGCGGCCCGCAAACGACATGAGCCCTGCTTCCGTCAAACCTGCGCAATCCAGCGCTCGCACCACTCCGTAGCCCTAGGCCTCTTCGCCCAGCGCTCCGCGCTTCAGCCCCAGTTCACGGGCGTTTCACGCCCGGTTGCTTAAGTGCAACCCTCTCGATTTGTTTCTGATCTGTCCACAAACCCGAAAAAGGAGATTTCGATTATGCAGACCTCAAGCCGCAGAACGCTCAAGGCGGCACTGGCCCTCGCCGTGCTCGCCGCTGCCGCTGGCACCGCCAACGCTCAGCAAACCGTCTACGCCATCGCCAACGGGGGCTCGTCGCTCATCCGCTTCCCGAGCAACAACCCAAGCGCCATCACCGTCGTCGGCAACTTCGCCGGTGCCAACGTGTTCCTTGATGCCATCGATTTCCGCCCGGCCACCGGCGAACTCTTCGGCTATCTCGATAGCGCTGACGCCTACTACACCGTCAACCTTAACACCGCCGCCCTCACGCTCAACTCCGCCGTCGCCGGCGCGGGCGCAACCACCAACACCTTCCAGTTGGGTATGGACTGGAACCCCACGATCGACCGCCTGCGCGTCATCACCGACAGCACGCAGAACATCGTCTACAACCCCAACACCGGCACCGCCGCCGCCTTCACCAACCTCTTCTACGGCCCCGGCGATCCCAACGAGCAGAACAACGCGCTGATCATCGACAACGCCTATACCCAGAGTTTCAACGGCTCAACCAGCACCCAGCAGTACGCCATCGATTACGGACTTGACGTGCTCGTCACCGTCGCCAACAACGCCGGCACGCTCGGCACCGTTGGCCCGCTGGGCGTGGACACCGACACGCTCACCGGCTTCGACGTCTTCACCAACGGCGCCGGCATCGACACCGCCTACGCCATCTTCACGCCTCTCAACGGCACGCCCAGTTTCTATACCATCAACCTCGGCACCGGCGCCGCCTCGCTGGTTGGCGCAGTCGGCGCTCCGGGCCTGCAACTCGGCAACGTCTACAGCCTCGCCGTCATTCCCGCCCCGGGCATCGTGTCTGCCCTCGCCAGCGGTCTGTTCCTCTTTGGTGCTCGTCGCCGCCGCTGATCGCTCTTGCATCTGATCGCTTGACAGCGCAAGCGAATCCGGCCTTCTCCTTAATCACCGCGTGCCCGTGTCCTCACCGGATACGGGCACGCTTGTCTTTCTATCCCGTCACAGTCGTCGCTCGGCTCCATTCCTTCCCCACTGCGGCATGGGCCTTCGGGCCGATGTTCGGCTCGGCATTCATCATCCATGCCGTGCCCTCGACTCCCGGCTGACGTTCCTCGCCCAACGGATATCGTCGGCTTGCTGCTTTGCTGCTTTGCTGCTTTGCTGCTTTGCTGCTTTGCTGCTTTGCTGCTTTGCTGCCTTGCTGCTTTGGCCCGTCACCAAACGAAAGACCCCCGCTCATGGTGAGCGGGGGTCGGAGGAGTCACACAAGTTTCAAGCCAGAACGGTGCGATTCGCGCCGTTGGCCGATGGGCGCAGGCTTATGGGCAGGGCGTGCCGAGGTTGGACGACCAGTCGCCGTTGAAGGCGAGCAGGTCGAGCAGGTCAACGGTGCCGCTTCCGTCATAGTCGCCGAGGGTGCCCATCGGCACCATGGTGCCGAGGTTGCCCGACCACTCGCCGTTGAAGGCGAGGAGGTCGAGAAGGTCGACCATGCCGTCGTCGTTGTAGTCG
>JBGSRG010000015.1:0-1642 GCA_041737685.1 Phycisphaerales bacterium
CAGCGAACCCGTGATCTGCCTTGGAAAGGTGGACAGCAGCGCTGCCCCTCGTTCCCCAAGCCGTTCCGCCTCGCCGAGTGTGCGCCGAAGACAATCGCCAGCCAACCGAACATCCGCATCAATAAACAACAAGCGATCCATCGCCCGAGCGTCAGCCAGCGCGTGCTGCGCCATCTGCCAACACGCCCATTGCTTCCCAACCCATCCCTTCTCCAAAGCCAGACTCGGAACGAGCACAACCCTTGAATCTTCAGCCGCATGCCGCCGCAAGATCTCACCCGTCGCGTCCGTGCTCTGATCGTCGTACACACGAACCACCAGGTTCGAATAGTCGTTCGCCAGCACCGACCTCACACACGCCTCGATGTTCTCGGCCTCGTTCCGAGCAGGAATGCACACGTCAATCCGCGGCGGGTCCGTCGGCTCGCGCACGCTCCGATCCGACCGCCGATACAAACTCAAGTTGAGCAGTGTCATCGCCAGTGCCATCACCGCGATCATGGCCGAGATCAGCAACAACCACGCTGGGACAAGCATCAAGCGATGGACTCCGGTGGCATCGGTCGATGGGGTCGATCTTCATCGCCGAGCTCCCCTTCGATTCGCTCCCCGCCCGCCAACCGATTCGGCTCCTTGGCCCGATCGGCATCAATCTCCGCAGAATGCCCCCGTGCCTTCAAGTAAGCGTCGTATGCCGGGTTGATCGCCGATCCTGAACGCGCAATCAGCGATCTGAACTGCGCCGGGTCGCGAGATCGCACACGCACCGCCAACTCCTCGGAACCCACCCGCAGCCCATCAGCAAGCCAGCGATTCAGCCGAACAATCAGCCGTGCCTCAGAACTCTCCCGATCCGACATCGCCAGTTTGCTCAGCGACAACCGCACAAAGACCTCCGGCTTGCGATCCTCCCAAAAACCATACTCCGTGTTGAACGTCAGCACGCTGGGTGGTGTCAGCCCCGCCACGCGGCACAGCCGAGCCAGAACCGCCGCAGCGCCGGGCCGAAGTTCGATCGGCTCGCGAACATCCGTAAACCGCCCCTGCGGCGTAACAATAATCGACGGCCGCGAATGCACCCCCGACTTCGTGTAGCGCTGCGCATAGTCCACCAGAACTTCCAGCGACCGAGGATCGTCCGGGTCAATCCCGAAGATGCCGATGCGCCGAAAGAACGAGAACTTCCTCAACTGCGAAGCGTCCATCGGCGCCACGCCCCGGCGCTGCGGCATCAGTTTCGCCCCAACCACCAGCGTCAGCAGCGGATCCCACCACGACGCGTGATTCATCACCACAAGCAACGGGCCCGTCGTCTGGTTGGCCTCCTCCGCCGCGGCGAAGGACTCCGGAGTCAACCGAACGGCGTTGAAAGACCTGCGAAACATCCGCGCCGAGTATCTCGCAAACCCGTTCCGAAATCGTTCGTTGAATCCACCAAGCCGCGCCTCGATCAGCGCTGGGCCTGAACCCCCAGTGACATCCGAACCTCTTGCCCCATCCAAACTCCGAGCAACAGCGTCCCCTCCGCCTCCTCCATCGGCAACTCCGTCTGTCTCATGCGCCACGCTCAGGCTCCGACCATCGCCGGCGATTGCCGCCGCGGCTGGCTCGCTCCGCTCTCTCCGCCAAAGCCATCCGGCCG
>JBGSRG010000030.1:0-3380 GCA_041737685.1 Phycisphaerales bacterium
GGGCCGCTTTGCCGACAGCGCGGGGGGCCGCCCGGTGCCAGCGGGGTGGCAGATGGGGGCGGTTCCTGCTTCAGGAACGACGATCTGTTTGGTCGTGCAAGTGTTCCACGTGGAACAAAGTCGGGTGGTCTTGCTCAATCCGGTGCGGATTGGGTGGCTGACTGGCTGGCGAGTGCTTGGCAGTTCCGAGCCACTCAAGACTTGGTCAAGTGGCCGTTGAGACCTCGGAGTGCCACTCTGTGAGTGGCTGTGGGGCGCTGCCGGGTGTTGTCTGGGCTGCGGGGCCAGCGACCAAAAAGGCCTTGACGGTGGCGGGTCGGAGGTCGAGATCGACGATGGCAGCGAGGTCGATCCATTCGATTCCCAGATTGGATTCGAGTGATTGGATGCGGTCGAGGGACTCGGGAGTGGGATAGCCGGGGGCGGGGGTTGGCAAGTGTTCCACGTGGAACACGAGATTGATTTCGTGGTGTTGGCGCTTTGGGGTGGCGAAGACCCCTTCGCTTGCCAAGAGCAGAGGGCCAACACGGACGGATACGCCGCACTCTTCGAGGAACTCTCTGGCGCAGGCCTTGGCGGCGGACTCGGCGAATTCGACGTGACCACCTGGGAGGTAGAAGTATCCGTGCTTGAGGTTTTGGCTGAGGAGGACTCGGCCGTGGCGGGTGAGTACGCCGCGGGCGATGATCTCGATTTCGCGGTGGGGTTTGTTTGTCGGTTTCGGTGGTGTTCTGCGTTTTTGGGTATGCTTTGTGGAGGTGGGGTTTGTGGATTTGTCGCGTGTTCCACGTGGAACAGTTGCAGACTTTGGTTTAGCGGTCGTTTTAGACGATTTGGATGTTTTGGCGGCTTTGGTTGGTTTGGAAGGCTGTTTCGGCGGCATGGCGGGCCTTTGTGAGCGATACGGTGTATCTAAATGCTTGATTGACAGGCGTTTGCAGAAACTGACGCATCTGCGGTCGATTCGGAGTTGGACGGAGTGCTTGCTTGTCGAGGCGGAATTGGGGATGGATGGGGGGGAAGGGGGCGGGGCCGCAGGTTGGCCGGCACGGGATGAGAGTGGGGGGTGAGGGGGCTTAGGGATGGACCTCACTGGCAGGACTTGGTGCCTGAGAGTATCTGTAGAGGGCGGGCGGGGCTGCGTTGTGTGGTGGGTCGGCAAATCTTAGAGGTGTGAAACATGTCGAAGTCAGCGAACAACAATCTTGAGGGCGGGGATCGAAGGCGGTTGGGGCGCGGGTTGAGTGCGCTGATTGGTCAGCCTGTGCCGGTGGTTCCTCGACCAGCACGCGAAGGCAGTTTGGCAGCACCGGAATCGCCTGAAGTGGGGGGAGTCGAGGCGGGATCGGTTGAAGTGAAGTTGCGCGCCGGTGATGGGGGTGTGCGGGATGATGAATCTGGTGCGGACGGTGCGGGCGGGGTGACGTATCTAGCGGTTGATTCGATCGATCCGAGTCCGTTTCAGCCTCGGCGGTTGTTCAATGCGGCGCAGTTAGAAGAACTGGCGAGGTCGATCCGTTCGGCGGGCCTTGTTCAGCCGGTGCTGGTGCGGTCGGGGTCGAAGGAGGGCCGGTGGGAACTGATTGCGGGCGAGCGAAGACTGCGGGCGTCGAAGATCGCGGGTTTGGAGGTGATTCCGTGCGTGGTCCGCGAGGCGAGCGATGAGCAAGCGGCGGAGTGGGCGTTTATTGAGAATCTGCAGCGGGCGGACTTGTCTGCGATGGAGCGGGCCAACGGGATGAAGGCGTTGGCGGATCGGTCGGGGCTCGGGCACGCCGAACTCGGGGAAAGGCTGGGGATCGACCGGTCATCGGTGGCGAACCTGATTCGACTGACGGAGTTGGAGCCACAGATTCAGGCTCTGCTCGCGTCGGGGGAGTTGACGGTGGGGCATGGCAAGGTGCTTTTGCGCATGCCGGTGTGCATTGACCGTCTGAGCATCGCGGAAGGCGCAGCGATGATGCAGTGGGGCGTTCGCGAACTGGAGTACGCCGTGACACGGCTGCTTCGCGGCGATTCGATCGTGCACGTTCTTCGCGGCGACTATGAGGGGGATGACCCACTGGAACGGCCGGGGGAGCCGATGGGGAAGAGTGGGGGGGGAGGAGGGTCGAGAGGGCCGCGGGTGAAGTCGGGCATATTGAGCGAGCGGGAGTTGCAGGTGCAGGATTTGGAGAAGCGGGTGAGCGAGCATCTGGGGACGAAGGTGCGGATCAGCACTCGCGGGAAGAGCGAGAACGGTAGTTTGCACATTGCGTTTTACGGCCTGGATCACTTTGAGGGGCTGCTGGAGCGGATGGGCTGCGGCGGATCAAGGGAGGGTTGAGGTCAGCGGTTTGGGGTGTGGGGTGGAGCGAGTGTTGCAGTTTGTTTGATAGTCACAAAGACCGAACAAAATACAACCGAACTAGAGATTTACAAAGTTGTGCTAAGACGCTATGCTTTGGACCATACACAAGCGTGGCGGCGGAGCGGAAGGAATGAGCGGCTCGCAAGCAAGGAGCGACCGCCTGAGAAAGACCCAAGCCCATCGCTCGCGTGAAACCTATTAGGAGCAACAGCAGATGGCGAAGCGGACCAGCAAGACGCGTACGAAGCGTGCGAAGAGCGAGAAGGCCAGCGGCGGCGAGACCGGCGGGCTTGGCGGCCTGAGCATGGTTGAACTTCAGGCCGAGCTGAACCGGCGGCAGCGGGCAGCGGGTTCTTTGCTGAAGCGTCGTGACCGGCTGCTTCGGGATCTTGATGAAGTGAACATGCAGATTGCCAAGAGTGGCAACGCGGGCGGCGGCAAGAACGGTCGGCGGATGCGTGCTCGGAACGCGAACAGTTTGGTGGAGACGATCTTGCAGGTGTTGAACGGCCGGACGATGGGCGTGAACGAGATTGCGGACGCGGTTCAGAAGTCGGGTTACATTTCGACCTCGCCGGCGTTCCGGACGATCGTGAACCAGACGCTGATCAACCACGCTTCGAAGTTCAAGCGTGTGAGCCGCGGGCAGTACGCGGCGAAGTGAGTGGGTGATTTTGTTCGGTGGGTGGGGGTTGGTTGCGTGAACGCATGAGCACGTATGAAGTGTGCGGGCCGGGCTGAGGAGCCCGGCCCGCTTTGGTTTTGGGTTTGGTGGGGGCGGGTGGCGTGTTGGCCTTATCGCTGAGCAGCTCGAGGCAAGGTGTCGCATGTGATGTGTGACGCGCGACGGCGAATCGACTCAGGGCCGCTTCGAGCGGTTCTATTACCACAACGCCGGGGTGGCGGGGGCGGGCGGCTCGTGTTACATTGATAGCGTGATTGCGCGAGATCGGAGCGCTGGGGCCGCGATCAAGCCAAGCTTGCTCGGCGAGCGGACGTACTACGCCCAGAACTGGCGGGGGGACGTGGT
>JBGSRG010000064.1:0-1597 GCA_041737685.1 Phycisphaerales bacterium
GACGACCCCATGGTCGTCCGACGCAGCGACAGTTCCTACCTGCTCGACGGCCTTCTCGGGGTCGACGAACTTCGCCGGCTCATCGGTCTGGCCGACGACGTGGACCTTCCCAAGCAGGACGAAGGCTACGAGACGCTCGGAGGGCTTGTGATGACCTACCTCGGCCGGATCCCCGCCACGGGCGACGTCTTCACGTGGAAGCAGTTCCGCTTCGAGGTCGTTGATATGGACCGCAAACGTGTCGACAAGGTGATGCTCAACATCGAGCCGCTCAAGCCCGACGGATCAGACTCCTTCGCCGCGGCGAAGTAGCGGCGTCCAAGCAGAGTAAGTCCATCGCGCCGCTCGGCATTCAGCCGGCACTCGCTCCAATGCGGGCTGACGGCAGCATCGCCCTCACCCGCTCCATCCGAGCCCCCAGCTCCGTTCGGCCCGACGCACAAACATTGACGTGCCCGATCTTTCGGCCCGCCCGCGCCGACTTGCTATAGACGTGCACGTGCATCCACGGTTCGCATGCCAGCGACTTCAAGTCCGGCATCGGCCCACCGATCAGGTTCACCATGCCCCACAACGTGCCCGGCCCCTCGACACTGCGTGTCCCCGTATCACCCACGGGCCATCCCAGCACCGCGCGCACATGGTTCTCAAACTGGCCCGTGTGCGATCCGTCCATCGTCCAGTGCCCGCTGTTATGAACGCGCGGGGCCATCTCGTTGCCCAGCAGCCGCACACCGCCCTCGACCGAATCATCGCACACCACAAACAGTTCCAGCGCCAGCACACCAACATAACGCATGTCTTCCAACAACCGCTCCACCATCGCCCGCGCCCGGCGCTCGACGGCTTCAGGAATCTGCTCCGCCCCTGCCACCGACGTGCGGAGGATTCCGCCCGAGTGGGTGTTCTGCGTGATCGGGTAGTGTCGCGTCTGCCCATCAGCGCTGCGAACACAGACGATCGAAACCTCACGCTCGAAGCGCACGAATCTCTCGACGATCAGCTCAGTCGCGACCGGCGCTGATCCATTCAGGTGACCCGCCACCAACGCAAACGCGCCTTCAGCCTGCTCAGCTCGCTCAATCACCGACTGTCCCTTGCCGTCATATCCCATGCGCCGCGTCTTGAGCACGCACGGCACACCGATCGGGCCAGCAATCGCCGCAGTCAGTTCCTGCACGCTCGACACCGCGCAGAACGCCGGAACTTCCAGCCCCGCCCGCGCAAACGCTAATTTTTCCTGCAATCGGTCCTGTGCAACCTCAAGCGCCCCCGCCGGCGGAAAGACCAGCCCCGTCCGCCTTTCTGCCAGCCAGCGAGCGGTGCTCGACGGCACGTTCTCAAACTCGTATGTCAACGCATCCGTACCCGCCGCGAAACGCTCAAGCACGCTCTGATCGTCAAACCGGCCCACGATCAACTCGCCCACATCCCCCGCCGGGGCTTGCGGATCGGGATCCAGAAACCGAAAGCGAACGCCCAGCGGTGCCCCGCTGAGCGCCATCATCCGGCCCAGTTGGCCCCCGCCCAGCACACCCAGCGTTGCGGTGTGCCGCTCGCCGCGTCCTTCAGCGCTCATGCGCCCGCTCCGCCCGTG
>JBGSRG010000067.1:0-5376 GCA_041737685.1 Phycisphaerales bacterium
GCGGTCGGCGGCGTGGAGATGCAAGCGCGTGGGCTGCGCGCTGCGGGCCGAAGATGGCGAGTCGCGACCGGCGGTGCTCATGCGGGCAGAATAGGGTTGTGCTGGCCGATTCGGCGTTCGATTCAGCCGGACTGATGGGGATCGCGTTCGAGACTCGCATGGAAGCACCCCGGCACATCGACGTGAAGAAAGACCACGGCATTACCGTGGAGTGGCCCGACGGTGCGACTTCGTACTACTCGGTGCCCTACCTGCGCAAGATGTCGCCGAGCGCAGAGATGCGGCAGTTGCGGGAAGAACAGGCCAAGAACCCGCTGACGGTGCTGCCCTCGAGCTTTGCCCGAACGGCGGGGGGTGCTGGCGGGGGGAGTGGGGGGGGCGGCGGACGGCTGGTGATCGAGAATGCCGAACTTGTTGGTCATTATGCGATTCGGCTTCGCTTCAGCGACGGGCATGACACGGGTATCTACTCATGGGGATATCTTCGCGAGATTGACCCGCAGACCAAGCAGGAGCGCCAAGCGGGCGGACCTGCTGGCCCAAGCAGACCTGATCCGGCATGAACGTGCGGGAGGAGGGGGGAAGGGCGGAACAGCGGGCGGGCAGAGCGAACGAAAGCCATGGCCCAAAGGGCGGTATGCTTGCAAGGGTCGCGAGCCTGCGGCCGCAGGTTGCCCGCCCTGGATTCACTCTTCGTACTTTCTAGCAGAATGTCAGACACCACCTTCATCCAGTTTGAGGACGCGGGCACACACCCGCTGGGCACGCTCATGTGCGAGAAGATCGGCGCACGAGAAGCGCAGGTGCTGGAGGCCGAACTGCGCGAAGCGGGGCCGCGATACGGCTGGAAGTTGGCGATTGACATGAACCGCGTTTACGTGATGGCGTCGATGGGCCTGGGAATGCTGGTGAGCGTTCATAAGGCGTGTCGAGAAGGGCGCGGCATGCTTGTGGTCTACGGCGTTCGGCCCGAGATTCTGGAAGTCCTCAAACTGACGCACCTTCACAAAGTCCTCAAGATTGTGGGTGGTCGCGACGAGGCGCTCAAGGCCATCCGGTAGCCATGATTTGTCAGGGTGATCATGAACAGTCGCTGCGTGTTCGGAGCGGTGCATGTCGATGAGCCAACGCGTGAGCGACTCGCCTTCTGAGCCTTCCAGATGTCAAGAGGTCGCAGAGCACTTGGTGAGCGCCCACAGCGCTGGTCGCGTGCCGCTGGCGGTTATGCTCTCGGGCACCGGGCGGTCGCTCCTCAATCTGATCGAGGTGATCGACCGAGGCGAACTTGATGTCCAGATTCAACTGGTGATCGCCTCGAAGCCCTGCCGGGGCGAGGAGATCGCCAGGGCACGCAGAATTGAGACGCTCATTGAGCGCGGCGAACTCGGAGCCGATCGCTTTGAGTCGCTGCTGCGTGCGGCGGGGGTAACACCCGAGCGGGGTCTGGTCGTGCTCGCGGGCTACCTTCGGCGGGTGCCGATCCCGCGCGGGTATGAGGGTCGGATTGTGAACATTCATCCAGCACTGCTGCCCGACTTTGGTGGCCGTGGGATGCACGGTCGGCACGTCCATGAAGCGGTGCTCGAGGCGGGCCGCGCTGAGAGCGGCTGCACGGTGCATCTTTGTGACGGGGAGTATGACCGCGGCGCGATCCTGTTGCAGCTTCGGTGCGAAGTAATGAAGGACGACACTCCCGAAACGCTCGCGGCGAGGGTGTTCGAGTTGGAGAAGCGTGCGTATCCCGAAGCGCTCCGCGGGCTCGTTGCCCGCGATCGGGGTTGAGCGGACAAGCCCCGATGCTTTGACTCTTTGCTTCTTCGCCGCTGCCTTACCGCCCGCGGGCCCGTCACGATGACTCACGCAGAAACCAGAACGAACGCTCTTGACTTGCGGGGTTCTCGACTTCCGACGTGGTCGGGCGAACGAATGGGAGCGTACGCCTTGGTGTGCGGTGTGCTGCTCGCGCAAACGTTGGCGGGCGTGCTCGCTTTCGCGGCACCTGTGCAACCACCGAACGCTTCCTTGCGCTCGCCTCCAGCCCCGCCAGGCGATGAGTCGGCTTTCGAGCCAGAACCCGGCCCCGGCGATGAGGTCACACTCGACGACGCCGCGAAGATCAAACGCGGCGCTGAGCAAGCGTTCATCGCGGCTTTCAAGGCGCAGGATTACGCCGCGGCAGAAGACGCGCTCTTGCAATGGCTGGGTGTGGATGCGCAGAACTTCGTGCCGTGGTACAACATGGCGTGCGTGCTGAGCCTGCAGGGCAAAGTTCCCGAGGCGGAGCGGATGCTGACCAAGGCCGTCACAATCGGGTTTGCGGATCGGCGGATGCTCGAGAATGACCCGCACCTGAACGCGCTTCGCTCGACCGAAACCTACCAAGCGATCGTCGAGGGCTGGGATCGGATCATCAAGGCACAGGTCGAATCGCAACTCGCGGCGGCCAAAGCGAAGTACACCGTCGAGGCGGGGTATGTTGTCGAGCGTGACGAACAGACCCGGCTGGCGTTTGTCTCGGCGTTTGATGCCCGCCGCATGAAGCAAGCCCGATCGGAGATTGCTCGGTTGGATCGATGGTGGAGCACGCTCGTGCTGCCGCAAGACGAGCGATGGCGGTTTGGCGAGCGCAAGGCCGAGCAGGTCTGGGTGATGCTGCTCTTGCCAAACGCTGCGGACTTTCGAGAGTGGGCGCAGGGAAAGTACGGATCAGCCTGGGAGCGCATCGGCGGCGAGTACAGCCACGATCAGAAGCGGCTCATCTCCAAGGACCTGGGCTCAACCCTGCGGCATGAGTACTGGCACGTGCTGCACTGGCGGCACATGGAAGCCCTCGGCCAGCGACACCCCGCGTGGATCATGGAGGGGTTGTGCAGCCTCGTCGAAGATGTCGACAACGGGATCGACGGCGGCATGCTCGCGCTGCCCAGTTGGCGCACCAACCAGGCCAAACGCCTCAGCAGGCTCGGCCGCCTGATGCCGCTAGACGTCTTCTTCGAGCTCGAGCAGTCACGTTTCGTCCGCACCCGCCCGCTGGCCCAGTACGCCCAGGGCCGCGCGCTTTTCATGTTCCTCCACGAACGCGGCAAGCTCAAGCAGTGGTACACCACCTACGTCAAGAACTACCAGGAAGACCGCACCGGCAGGCTCGCCTTCGAGCTCACCTTCGAGAATGACCTCAAAGCGGTTCAGCGCGACCTGGCCATGTGGCTGAAGAACCTCCCCGAAGTCGCCGAGACGGTCCGCAGCGGCATGGCCGTGCTCCCGGTTGAGCTCGAGACCGGCTCGGGCTGGACCGGCGGCGGGTTGCGAATCATCTCCTTCCCCTACGAGCGCCAGGCCGGCGGCCTGAAGTTCGGCGACGTTGTCACCGCCATCAACGGCCAGGATCTCTCAGACTTCTACGACTACGCCCGCATCCTCGACGCACTCCGACCCGGACAGGAAGTCGAACTGGCGTACGAACGCCGGGGCGAGCACGCGACAACGAGTTTGAAGCTCGCAACGCAGCGATGAACCGTGCAGGCGGTCGGCTTCTCGGCAGTTCACGCCCGCCGAACGCACCGCATGTGCAGCAACATCAACTCTCAGTCGTCGCCACGATCGCCCGCGCGAACGCTGACGATGTCGCGCCGACGTACTCGACCCGACCAATGTGCCCAGCGTCATTCGTCGCCGCAGGCCACCCCACCACTCCGCCGCCGCCGCGACGCTCCCAAACGAATCTCCCCCGCCTGGTCACCCAAAAGGCGCTTCCACAGCGGCTCGAGCACGCCGATCTTGCCACTGACGAACGACCTTACTCGTGTCTAAACCCAGTCTTTCCAGAAACTTCCGAATGACCAACCCACATCCAAACCACAATCCTTCCAAAATCCAATCAAACCCCTTGACACCTCGTCAAACATCCGTACATTTACCGCACAATGTCTGCCCTCCGCGTCCAACCCCTCGCCGCCCCGACCCACACCCACACCCCCACCCACACTGCCCTAGGCGGAACGGGCCTCCCGCTTGCGCCGTCCGGATATCCCAACGCGTTGGGCATCCCACCAGTCCATCCCGATACTCCCTCAAACTCCGACGCGTTCCAACAACCGGACCCCAAGCCCGATAGCCTCATCGAGCCTCCCGATCGCTCCCGTTTGGTCATCCCGCGCGATGTCTACGTCCACTACTGCGAGCCTGATCTCCCACGCGGCTACACCGACTTCTTCCCATGCCCCGCCAACCCCAACCTCCCAGATGCGCAGTCGATCCCAATCCCACTCGCCGCAGATGCACTCGGGCCAACAGCGAAGGATCAGGCCGCAGCAGAACAGACTTCCACAGCCCTTTCCTTCGCAATGCCAGGCGGGGCGTGCCTCGCTGCCTCCGTGCTTGTCTCATCTCTCCTCGACGACCTCGCCAATCCGCTCAACTCTCTCCGCACCGTCGCCCGCAAGCACAATCTCTCGCTCACGCAGCTCAACGCGATGCTCAGCGACCCCGCTTTCATCGCCGAGCGCGATGCGCTGGCACTCCACGCCCAGCAGCAGACCCGTCTCGTCGCTTCCATTGCGCTCCCGCTCGCGACCGACTCGCTGGCCCGGGCCATCGCCCGTCTTGAACTCGACATCGCCGACCTCCGCCGCGCAGAGCCCGATGCCTTCTTCAATCATCCTGATCTGCCCCTGCGATGGGAAGAAGCCCTCCGCCGCTGCGTCCACCTTCTAGCCCGCCTCTCCCGCCCGCTCCGCGCGGCCCGCGAATCCCGCTCCTCCGTGGCATCGCCTTCCAGCCGAGACAACCAGGCGTCCCCGTCCACGGATCGTGCCTTAAGCCTCGAAGCGCTGCACGTCCAATCCTTCGCCGGTCCATCTCTGTCACACTCCGCCGATTCGCCATCCGGCCCCTTGCCATCCTTCCTTCCCGCTTCAAGTCTCTCTCCCGGTTCCATAGCTGCGATCCTCAACGCGAACCTCAGCGCCGACTTCACCGACGACGCTCGAACTTCCTCGTTCCGCGCCACCGCCGTTGGCGCCGATGGCGCCGAAGCCGACGCGCCCGGCGCTTCCTCCACAAGCAACGCGTCATTATCTCGCGCAGAAAGATCGACCGGTCGATGCTCCCGCGGCGCACCAACACCCACTCGCTCCGCCCGCGCCATCGACACCCCGGACCCCCACCGTATCGACGGTCCCGAACGTGCCGCCGCCGACCTCATCAAATCCTCTGTGAATCAAGCGAACCGGGGCCAACACCTCCAGAGCTCTGCCGACCCAGCGTTCGCTTCGCTTTCCAACACCGACCGCACCCGCACCGCCACACACCCCGCCACCCGCGCGCTCCTTCGCGCTGCCGGCACGGGCCTCTCGCCGCTCCGCAAGACTTTCGCTT
>JBGSRG010000135.1:0-3595 GCA_041737685.1 Phycisphaerales bacterium
GGACGTTGCGGTGGCGTACCGGCGCGATGCGCTGGTGATGAAAGAGTCGCTGGTTCGTGCGATCGTGGTTCGTGTGGACGCTATCGACGCGATGAACGAGTCTCGGCAAGCGGTGGCGCTTCGATATCTGAACGTGGACGACGCGGCGAACGAGGCGGCGGCTGCGGCGACGGTTCGAGAAGCGGCGTAAGAGTGGCCGGTAGCTTTGGGCGGTCCACAGCGCACACAAAGGAAAGACCAACGGCACAGAGAAGGCGCGAGGGCGACGGGCCGTCGGCGATTTGCTTTGATTCCCCTTGTCTCTTTGTCTCTTTGTCTCTTTGTCTCTTTGTCTTCGTGTCTTTGTGACTGATGCATTGAACGCGAAGGCACGGAGTTGGCGAAGCGGAGTGCGAGTTGGACTGAGCGCGGACGGGCAGCAGGGAACATCGGTGTTCTGCTCAATTGCGATTCAGATGCCTGCGCCGCCGTCCAACCAACCCAAGTCGATTTCTGAATCTGGCTTTGAGCTGGGTTTGTCGCTGCTGCGTGCTGGCCCCGCCGCGAGGCTGCCGGGAGTGGGCTTGAGTGTCAGGTCGGCCCGTACCTGTTGCACGACGTGTCCGGCCGGGACGCTGCCGGTCACGAAGACGCCGCCGGCGATGACACAGCCGTCGCCGATCACCGTGTCGACGCCGAGGATCACTGCGCCGGCGTAGATCGTCACGTCGTTGCCGATCGTTGGGTGCCGCTTGGCGCCGCGGATGACGCGGCCGTCTTTGTCGCGCGGGAAGCTGCGTGCGCCGAGCGTCACGCCCTGGTAGACCTTCACGCGGTCGCCGATCACGGTGGTCTCGCCGATGACCACGCCCGAGCCATGATCGACGAAGAAGCTCCGGCCGATGGTTGCGCCGGGGTGGATGTCGATGCCGGTGCGGGAGTGGGCCTGTTCGCTGATGATTCGCGGGATGATGGGCACGTCGAGGCGGTAAAGTTCGTGCGCCACGCGTTGTGCGAAGACGGCTTCGAGGCCTGGGTAGCAGACGATGATTTCGTCGGTGTGTTCTGCCGCGGGATCGCCCTCGTAGGCCGCCAGCACGTCCTGGCTGAGCATCTCTCGGACGGCGGTGAGGCGCGACATGAAGGCCGTAGTGACCTGGCGGGGCCAGTGCGGACTTTGCGGCCCGTGATGGGGTGCGTGCTTTGGCCCGTCATGTGGTTGGCGTGTGGGCGCAACAGTGGAGACGGGCGCGATCGGATCGTTCTGCTCGCTTTGATACGGGCGTGCGTAAGGGCGCACGGCCTCAACGAGCCGGAGAAGGTGTGCCGCGATTCTCGCCGCGAGCATGGAGACGGAATCGCGCAGGACCGTCGTGTCGGCGGGGGTGCCGGGTGGGGTGCTGGGGGCGGCGAGTGCCAACGGCTCGGGATCGAAATAGCCCGGGAACATGAGACGGCGAAGCAGATCGACCATCTCTCGCACGCGGTCCTGGTCGGACTGCATGAGGCCTAGGGCGAGGGGCGAGGCTGTTGCTGCGGCCGGGTTCGTGGTTAGGTTTGGGGCTGGGTTTGGGGTTGGTGCGTTTGGGCGATCCGAGGCGAGTGCCGCGGGCAGGGGCAGCGGCGAAGCCCCCAAGCGCGTTCGGGTCTCGGCCAGGATGGACTGTGTGAGCGCATCGATCACGACCGCAAGTTCGACGGGGCCGGAATCCAGGCTTTGCGGTGTCTTTCGGTCGGCCATGCCGAACCCCCTTGTCTGCGTGTGGAATGGGACGGTGCCGGGTTTGCCCTTGGCGCGCGGGTGGATGTGCCGTACCTTATCTCTCCCGACCGGGCGCTGCGCCCTGCGGCCGGAAGTTGGATTTGCCCAGTCACCCCGTGAGGGAGTTCTGTCATGGCGATTGATCCTGATCTGTACGAGAAAATCAGTGGCCGCTCATCGGACGACGCAATGAACCGACTCGGCAGTTCTTTGGCCGACCACGAGCGCGTGCTCTCGCGTCGAGAGGCCGCCAACGACTACTCATCGTCGACCGGTCTCTCGCGTAGGTTGTTCTGGAAGTTGGTGGTTCGATTGCTCGTTCCGGTGTTGATTGCGGGCGGCCTGATGGCGGGGCTTTTGTGATGATGATCGGGCTTGCAGGAATGTAAGTGTCTTGTTGGAAGATGGTTATGGCGTTGAAACGGCCCGAGGGTCGGCGTTGCCGATCGATCGAATCGGCCCTACTGTTCCGTCCCTATGGGCAAGACCCGCGAGATCAAGAAGCGCATCAAGGCCGTTGGCAACATTCGGCGCATCACCAAGACGATGCAGATGATCGCCACGAGCAAGTTTGCTCGCGCGCAGCAGCGCGCTGTGGCGACGAAGCCCTACACCGAGGGCGTGTTTGATCTGGTACGGCAGATCGCGGCGGTGTCGAGCGCGACGCACCCGCTGCTGAACGGCCCGAGCGAGAAGCCCAAGGTTGAGCCCCGGCCGCTGACGCTTGTGATTACGTCGGATCGCGGACTGTGCGGGCCGTACAACGGCTCGATTCTGCGGAACGCGATGGCGTTCTTTCGCGAGAACTCTGCGGCGAAGGTTGGGTTCATCGAGGTGGTGGGCAAGAAGGGGGCTGGCTTTCTGCGGTTTGCGGGCATCGAGCCGTCGGAACAGCACCAGTTTGGTGACAAGGTGGGGTACGAGACGATTGAGTCGTTGGCGCAGTCGCTGATGGACCGGTTTGTTTCGGGCGAGGTTTCGGTTGTCAACGTGATCTTCATGCGGTTTGTCAGCGCCGGGCGGCAGCGTCCAGAGGTGATGCAGTTGCTGCCGCTCAAGCCCAGCGATTCTGTGGCTGCGGCGGACGCCAGCGCCGGTGGTGCGGGTTCGGGCTCGGTTGGCGCGAACGTCGAGTACGAGTTCAGCCCCGAGGCCGACACATTGCTGGGGTCGTTGCTGCCGGCGGCGGTGAAGGCGACGCTCTTTCAGGCCTTCAACGACGCCATCGTTTCTGAGCACGTGGCGCGCATGGTGGCGATGAAAGCGGCGACGGACAACGCGGGCAAGATGGGTAAGAACCTGACGCGGCAGTTCAACCGCGCTCGACAGGCCCAGATTACGACCGAACTGACCGAGATCATCTCGGGCGCTGCCGCGTTGAACTGATACGGAACGCGGAACGCGAAGAAGATGAGCCACGTGCGTTGGGGCGTTCAATCGACGCGATTGGGTGGCTCGCGGTCGGCGAGCAAGGCTTCGGCGTTGGCCACCACCAGTTGCGTCATGACCTCGCGCCAGTATCGCTCCGCCGAGCCGATGTGCGGCGTGAGCACCGCATTGTCCAACTCAAGGAGGCCGGGATGAACGTTGGGCTCGTGCTCAAAGACGTCAAGCCCTGCGCCCCAGAGCCGTTTGTTTCGGAGCGCGTCGACAAGTGCCGCTTCATCGATTACGGGTCCACGGGCGGTGTTGACGATGACCGCCGTGGGCTTCATCAGCGCCAGGCGGCGGGCGTCGATGAGGTGTCGCGTGTGCTGGGTGAGCGGGGTGTGGATGCTGACCACGTCGGCCTTGGCCAGGCCCGCGTCGAGGTCCACTCGTTCGGCGGCGAGGGGGGCGAGTTCAAAGTCGACG
>JBGSRG010000140.1:0-1643 GCA_041737685.1 Phycisphaerales bacterium
CGTCAGCGCTGCGGACTTGACGGCAGCGCCCAGTTTGCCGTTGGCGCCGATGCGCTCGTACCCCTCGGCCTTGCCGGACATGAACTCCTGAATCTCTTTGCTGATGCGCACGCTGCACCAGTCGTGCCCGCACATGGCGCAGAAGTCGGTGTCCACGTCGAGGTCCTCATCGTGGTACGCCCGCGCGGTGTCGGGGTCGAACGACAACTCGAAGTGCTTCTCCCAGTTCAGCGCAGCGCGGGCCTTGGTCAGTTCGTCGTCGCGGTTGCGCGTGCCGGGGATGCCCAGGGCGATGTCGGCCGCGTGCGCAGCGATCTTGTAGGCGATGCACCCCTGCTTCACGTCGTCCTTCTTGGGCAGGCCCAGATGCTCCTTGGGCGTCACATAGCAGAGCATCGCGGCCCCGTGGTAGGCCATCGATGTGGCACCGATGCAACTGGTGATGTGGTCGTAGCCGGGGAACATGTCGGTGACCAGCGGGCCGAGCACATAGAAGGGCGCACCGTGGCAGAGCGTGCGCTGCACCTTGGCGTTCCACTCGATCTGATCGAACGGCACGTGGCCGGGTCCTTCGATCATCACCTGCACGCCCTTCCGCCATGCACGCTCGGTCAGCTCGCCGAGGGTTTCCAGTTCCGCGATCTGCGCGGCGTCGGTCGCGTCGGCCAGCCCGCCGGGGCGCAGGCCATCGCCGATCGAGAACGTCACGTCATACTCGCGCAGGATGTCGCAGATATCTTCCCAGCGCTCGTACATGATGTTTTCTTTGTTGTGGACGAGCATCCACTTGGCGAGCAAACTTCCGCCGCGCGACACGATGCCGATCAGGCGGTTCTTGACGTGCTTGAGGTGGGCCATCCGCACGCCGGCGTGGATCGTGAAGTAGTCAACGCCCTGCTGGGCCTGATGGTGCAGGCTCGCCTCGATCGTCGGCCAGTCGAGGTTGTCGATCTTCTTCCCGATGATCATCGAGTAGATCGGGACCGTGCCGATGGGCACGGTGCTGTTGCGGATGATCGCATCGCGACAGGCGTCCAGATCGCCACCGGTGGAGAGGTCCATCACCGTGTCCGCGCCCCACCGCTCGGCCCATTGCAGCTTCTCGACCTCTTCGTCCGTGCCCGAAGAGACCGGTGAGGCTCCCATGTTGGCGTTCACCTTGGTCAGGCTGGCCCGGCCGATCGCCATGGGGTCGAGCTTGTGCTTGAGGTGGTTGATGTTGGCGGGGATGACGAGGCGTCCCGCGGCGACCTCGTCCCGAACGGCCTCAGCTCCCTTGCCGGGATAGAGCACGTCGAAGTGCGGCTCGCGCTCGGCGACTCGGCGCATCTGCGGCGTGATGAGGCCCATACGGGCGGATTCGAGCTGCGTGATGGGTGAGAAGCCAGGGGTGGGCGTGACGCGGCGGGTGATTCCACGCGCATCGGTGAAGACGTAGGACTCGCACGCGGTGCAGGGCGATGAGGCGCAGGGCTTGGTCTGCGCTTCGGCACCGTTCACCATCTCGACCGACCATCCCTCGGGCAGAAAGTCCCACGCGGTTTTGTCGCTGGGCGCGGGCATGCCCGGCGTGTCGGGGCTGGAGAACATCAGCGGGCCACCGACGTCGGGCGCATTGGCGAAAGAGCCGGGCGTGGTGACGC
>JBGSRG010000144.1:0-1963 GCA_041737685.1 Phycisphaerales bacterium
TGCTCCGGCAGTTCGATGCTGCCCAGAAGGCTGCGGCCGATCAGCACGCGTCCGCTGGTGCTGTCGGCACCCGCCGCGAGGAGGCGTCGGCCCACGTTGAGTGAGCCGGTGATCGAGAGCGTGCCGTTGATTCCGCCGTTGATGGTGAGGTCTGCCGCGGCGTTCGCCGCAGCGTCGATGCCAATGTGCATGTCGCCGTCGAGTTCGCCAGACAGCGTGACTGGACCACCAATGGTGCTGCGGCAGAGGAACAGGCTTCCAGCGGGCAGTCCGCCCAGTGTGATGTCCGTGCGACGATTGGGATCTGTCACGGGAAGGTGTGAGGCCACCGATCCGGTGTCGAACGATCCGATCAGGCTTCCACCGATCTGCACTTGCGTGATGGTGGCTCGCTCAAAGAACATCGAACCGCGCACGTCGCCGCCGATGCTCAGGCCGCGGGCAGGAAATGCTTCGTCGGTCGGCGCGAGTGCGCCGCACCAGAGCGTGCCGACGTAATCGCCACTCACGTCGAGGCGTTGAATGTTGCCGCGCGTTGTCCCGCTGTATCCAGAGGTGATCGCGCCATGCACAGAGGCCGCGCGAACTTCACGGATGCCCTCGCGTGCAAAGATCACGGTCTGCAAAGAACTGTTGCCCGCGTCGCCAGCGCCTCCATCAACCGGGGCACCGATGCCCAGGTCTGCCACGATCAGGCCCAGATAGCCCTTCAGGCACCAGACCTGACCGATCAGGCGGCCGCGTGCTTCCAGCCGCGAGACATCTAGGGAAGCGGCGCCCTCGCGACCGACGGCCTGCACGTCCGCTGTGAGATTTCCCGCGGCGACGAGATTCGTGATTCGATGTGCTCGGATCAGGCCGCCGCGGGCCTGGCCCGCTATACCGATATTGCCGCCGCTGCCCGACACGGTCTTGGATGTTTCGATGCTCTCGACGATGAGTTCGGCGTCGATCATGGTGTCGAGCGAGACCATGTTGACCGAGCCCAGGCGTGTGAGGCGGCCGGCGGTGCCGGGCTGAGCTCGCACCGTGAGGTAGACCAGAGAAGGCTGGTTGGCGTTGGCCCGGTTGCTCTCGATCTCGATGAGGTCGATCTCGGTAGGCGAATCCACCTCTACGGCGATGTTGATCGCGCCGTTGGAGTTGACGGTCAAACGCACCGCAGCCCCGTTAGGGCCGGGAGTGATCGTTTGGGCTGCGATGCTTCCCGATCCGCCGCTGGTGATAACGCGGATCGCTGCGCTTGCCGAGGATGCGAGCGCCAAAGCGCCGAGCACACCCATCGCCGCGCAGAACAACCGCCCGTTCGTCCGATCTGATCTTGTTTGCGGTCGCATGGCCGAGGCTCCGAAGGCCTCACGCCAGAGGCGCTGGCGCTCCCGACGAGTGGGGAGTGCGCAGCGCATCTTTTGCGCAAAGGCCTGCAAACAACCTAGCCGAGATTCTGCGACTTACCCCCTTTTTGAGGGGTATTTCTGAGGAGTGCCGTCATTACCGGGCGCGCTTGCCCAGATCGCCGCGCGCGGGCTTGCCCGTCCTTCGCAGGTTGCCCAGATTGCCGGGCGTTGTGTGAGGCTCAACCCTCGCGGCGCATGGGAGAGCCGGGCAAAATCGTCTGCGTGATGGTCGCGGACTATGGGCGAGTCGCCGCAGCACGGGGCGTTCGGCAAGAGGTGCGCGCTCATGGGGCCAAGATGGTTGCGGAACAGGCCCTGCTGCTGCAAGAACTGCGAGCGCTTGCGATTGCTGAAGGCGTGATGCTGGCGGATCGGATCAGCATCGCCAAGGCCTATGGCCTCTGTTCGCTCGAGCAGCAGACTGGAGATGACACTGACTCGATGTTCACCATCGATCACGAGCGGTGGGTCAAGGAGTTCAAGAAGGCGCAGGTGCGGGCGTATGCCCAGCGTCGCCTGCCGATGATCGAATCGCACCTTGCCGAGATTCGGGCGATCGACGAGGC
>JBGSRG010000173.1:0-1577 GCA_041737685.1 Phycisphaerales bacterium
GGGCCGCGGCTACATCCCCGCGAGCGAGCAGTACAACCGTCAGGAAGAGGAAGAGGTCGGCCTCATCCCGCTCGACGCGATCTACAGCCCCGTTCAGCGCGTCCGCTTCAAGGTTGAAGAAACCCGCGTCGGCCAGCGAACGAACTACGACAAACTCATCCTCGACATCTGGACCAACGGCACCGTCACGCCCGAGATGGCGCTGGTCGAGGCCGCCAAGATCTTCCGCAAGCACCTCAATCCCTTTGTCCAGTACTTTGATGTTGGTCAGGAACTGGTCAGCGAAGAGGCCGCGGCCTCGGCGGGTGTTGACGACGAACTGCTCCGCAAACTCTCGATGCCTATCGGCGATCTGGACCTCTCCGTCCGGGCTTCCAACTGCCTCGAGTCGGCCCGGATTCAGACCGTTGGCGAACTCGTAAGCAAGACCGATTCCGAACTGCTCAAGGTCCGATCCTTCGGTCGCACCTCGCTCCGAGAGGTCAAGAAGAAACTCCAAGAGACCGGACTCGACCTGGGCATGGAACTGCCCGAGGGCTTCGCTCCCGCACCACCTCCTCTGTAAACTCGCGGGCAGTTCTGGGTCTATGTGCCAGGGCTGCCCCGCACACCGCCTTTCGGCCCAGATTTCTACACTTTCTCAACAACGCACCTACCGCTTCAACCTCGGCGCTTGCTAGCATTCACACTTGTTTCGTCCCCGATCGCGGCTCGCCGCGGTTCCTCTAAAGTCAGTGTTTTCAAGGAGTTCGGCCATGCGACATCGCAGAGGCGGCTACAAACTCGGCCGTACCACCGCTCACCGCACCGCTACGCTGCGCAATCTGGCGATGGGCCTGTTGCAGCACGGCCAGATCGTCACCACGCTCCCCAAGGCCAAGGCCTTGCAACCCATGGTCGAGAAGATCGTCACGCTCGCCAAACGCGGCGATCTGCATTCGCGACGACTCGTCATCTCCAAACTCGGCGGCGATCGTTACGCCTTCGATTGGCTCTATCTCGCCAAAAACGCTTCCGACCAAGAGAAAGAGGCCGTGGAGAAGCTGCGGGAGCGGACCACCAAGTTCTTCCCAGTGCCCGACGGAGCGTTGGTTGAACGTAATCGCTACGGCGAACTGCGCGATGCCCCCCGAATCGTCAAGCACATCTTCGATCACGTGGCTCCCCGGTTTAAGGACCGTCAGGGTGGCTACACCAGAATCGTCCGAATTGGACGACACCGCATCGGAGATGCCGCCGAGCTCTGCGTCATCCAGTTCACGGGTGCCGAAGAAGGGCCCGAGATTGGTGGTAGCCCCAGCCGTCGGCGCCGACAGGCCGATAAGCGAACCGCATTTGCCGCACAGGTCCGCAAGGCAACGGCCTCAAAAACAAGTTAACTTTGTTCTCTCTCCCGAACCCGGGAGGGGGTCTGGTTCGTACATCTAAGTACCCCAACGGCCTCGGGTGATCGGTGTTCGATCACCCGGCCAAATCCCCAAGAACGCCGCCCAGGGCGGTGCCTGAGTTTTCACAAGGAGCGACAGATGAAGTTCACCAAAGGCCTGTTCTGCGTCGCAGCGCGCGGCCTCGCCCTC
>JBGSRG010000186.1:0-10789 GCA_041737685.1 Phycisphaerales bacterium
GCTGTTCAGCGTGGAGATGGGATGTCGAAGGTGAGAAGTCAGTCTGCGCGTGCGCTCCCGGTGTTGTGGGTGTGCGCCATGGTGTTCAGCGCCATTGGCGTGGCGGTCGCGATGCAGCCGCTGCCGACAACCCGGACGGACTTTTTTGAGCCGGGCCGTCAGCCGGTGCAACTGACCAACGGGCTTGTGGACGCGACGAACTGCTCGTTCTGCCATGGCGACTACGACGAGGTGAACGCACCGTATGACACCTGGTCAAGTTCGCTCATGGCGCAGTCGGCGCGCGACCCGGTCTTTTATGCGGCGCTGGCCATCGCGGAGCAGGACGCGGCCTTCGTCGGTGATAGTTGCTTGCGGTGTCATGCGCCTGTGGGCTGGCTGCGTGGGCACGCGGACCTGACCAGCGGCGCCAACCTTGCCAACGATGACTTTCAGGGCGTGTCGTGCTCGGTCTGCCATCGCATGGTGGATCCGATCTATGCACCGGGTGTCAGCCCGGAGGTCGACCTTGGGGAACTCAATGGTCTGACCACGGCGATTCCGACCGAGCCGCACAACGGCGCGTATGTGATCGACACGAAGGACCGGCGGCGCGGGCCGTTTGACCTGGATGCGGATTGGGCCAGTTCGGGAGGCTTCCCGTTCCACGACTGGCGAGAGTCGCCGTTTCACCAATCGTCGAGACTGTGCGCCACTTGCCACGACGTGAGCCTCGCACACTACACCAAGCAGGTCGACGGCTCGTTTGCGCTTAACGCGTACAACACGCCGGGGCCAAGCAAGCACGAGCAGTTTCCGGAGCAGCGGACGTACTCAGAGTGGGCGGGTTCGCTGTTCGCTCAGGGCCCGGTGAATCTGGCTGGTCGGTTTGGGGGCACGAGGCCCACGGTGTCGAGTTGCCAGGACTGTCACATGCCCGGCGCGCTGGCAGAGGGGTGTGGCATTGGCGACGTGCCAACGCGGCCGCAGATGCCTCGACACACCTTCAACGGTGCGAACTCGTGGGTGCTGCGAGCGGTTCGAGAGTTGTACTTTGACAGCGAGACAGGGCTAAGCGAGACGTCGGTAGATCAGGCCGTGCAGCGGAACGCGGGCATGCTCGCTGCGGCCAGCGATCTTGAATTGAGCAAGTTGGGTCCAGAATTGAACGCACGCGTGATCAACTTCAGCGGGCACAAACTGCCGACGGGGTATGTTGAGGGTCGGCGGGTGTGGGTGAACGTCAAGTTCTTCAGCGCGTCCGACGTGGTTGTGCAGGAACTCGGTCGGTATGACGACGCGTCGGCGACTCTAGTGGGCGGCGGAGCGGACACCAAGGTGTACGAGGCGGTTCACGGGCTTGACGCGGCGGCCGCGGCGGCGACGGGCTTGACCGAAGGCCCGGCGTTCAGGCTGGCGCTGGTGAACACGAAGTTCAAGGACAATCGCATTCCGCCGATGGGCTTTACGAACGCCGCGTACGCAGCGACGGGCGCTGCGCCCGTACCGACGGGGTTGTATCCCGACGGACAGTACTGGGACGACACGTTGTTTACGATCCCGCTCGGCGCTACGCGGGCCGAGGTTCGCGTGCTGCACCAGACCTCCACGCGCGAGTACATGGAGTTTTTGCGCGACGCGAACACTACGAACACCGCGGGGCAGGTCGCGTTCGATCTGTGGACGCAGTTTGGACGCTCAGCGCCCGTAGAGATGGACTTCGCGGCGATCACGTTTGCGACGTGCCCAGGCGACTATGACGGCAGCGGTGCCGTCGATCTGCTGGACCTGCTCGCGTTTCTCAACGACTGGTCAGCGCGGTTGGGACAGGCGGTGGCGGTGGGCGGTCCGGGCGATGTGATGGCAGACGGCGTGGTGGATCTTCTAGATTTACTGTCGTTCTTGTCGGACTGGGTGAGCAACCTAGGGCTGGCCTGCAACTGAATTGAGCGGGCGAGCGTGAGTTCAGGAGTGGACTCGCACGGCACGCAGACCGAGGAACATGGGGATCTCAAGCCGTGCACGGTTTTCCTCTGCTGCGCGCGGGCCGGAGTCGCTGGCTCGTGCGCTCGGCCACTCTTCGAGCGCGTCGATGAGCAGACCGCACTGGCCCAGAGCGATGACGTAGTCTTGCAATGGACGGTGGAAGGTGGTGGTGGTGAGTTCGCCGCCGGGCTGCTTGCGAGCGGCCTTGCCGGGGTGCATGCGTACGTCGGAACGTGAGGGCGAGAGATAGGCCTCGATGCGCCGGTACTGGCTGCGGTGTTCTTCGTCCCAGCCCCAACCGGTGCGACCGATGGCACGGAATGCGGGGTGGGTGATGACCAGCACAAAGCGGCCGCCCGGACGAAGCAAGCGAGCGACACCCGCGAGCACAGGCTCGATGGGATCGATGTTGGAGAGTGCCATCACGCAGGCGACAGCGTCGAACGTGGCGGGCTCGAGGGAAGCGTCTTCGAGCGAGCGTGCGTCGCAGACGGCAAAGGTGGGGGGAGTGGGCGGGGTGGGGTTCGTCGGGGCAGCCTGATCGGGGAGTTTGGAGCGAGACTGCGCAAGTTCGATCAGGCTGCGTGATGCGTCTAGCCCGATGGAGGTGATGCCTCGTTCGGCGAGTCTTCGACAGAGCACACCCTGGCCGCAGGCGACGTCGAGGACGCGCTCGCTCGAGTCGCAGGCGAGCAATCGAAGGGCACCGGGCAGAATGGTGCCGCGATAGTGATCGCTGCCGGCATCATCGTGCAGCGTGTCATACCAACCGGCGACGGGCTCCCAAGAGGTGTCTTCAGCGCCGGGCGTGCGGTCGGCGGTGCGATCCGGGCGGGCTTGTGGGGAGCTCTGAGAGCCGTGTGAGGCTTGGGTGGTTGTGGTGGAGCGCGGGGGGGTAGCAGCGCCGCGCGTGTGGGTGTTAGGAGGTGGGGCAGACTCGCGAGATTCAGGTGTGCTGGCCGCGGGTTCTTTCGGCAGACGTGAGAGACCGACCGCACGATGGAACGAGGCCGGCGGTGCCGACTCAAACGAGACGTGTCGGCCGGTTTTGGGATGGTCGAAACTCAATCGCCAAGCGTGCAGGCCGAGTCGTCCGATGGGGTTGGAGCCAGCGCCGAAGCGGCCGTCGCCGATGAGCGGGAAGCCCTTCATGGAAAAGTGGGCCCGCACCTGGTTTTTACGTCCGGTTTCGAGTCGGACGATCAGCAGCGTTCGGCCGGCGCCAACGGCGAGCACTTTGTAGTGGGTGATCGCGGGTCGCTCGGGACCGGCTTCGCGGTCGGTCGGATCGAGCCTGAGGGCGTAGTCGATTCGACCAATGGAGCCCACCGGCGCGACGACACCCTCGGCGACGGCGAGGTACTCGCGTTCGATGCGTTTGTGCTTGAGGTCGTCCTTCAGACGGCCGAAAGCTTCGGGCGATTTGGCAAAGACGATGACGCCCGAGGCGTCTTTGTCGAGTCGGTGGATGATGTACGCGGCGGGGGGCGAGCCTCTGCGCTTTTTGGCCTTGGCCGTGGCGTACTGCTTGACCATGTCGAAGAGTGTTTTGAGCGGTCGAGGGCCGTCGTCGTGGCCCGCGTTGGGGTCGGCGGTGATAAGGCCGATCGGCTTGTGGAGGACGAGCACGTCGGCGTCTTCGTGCAGGATGGGCACGCCGCGCGCGACAAACGCAAGATCGGGAGCGCGTTCAGTGCGGTCGGGGGCCTCGGCGGGTCCGTCTGAGCGTGGTTTGCCGCCGGGCCTGTCAGGCCGGTCAGGAGAGGGGTTTCGGCGCGCTGGGGCTTTGGTTGGAGCGGCGCGGCGGCCAGAACTAGAAGGTGGTTTGGGCATGGTGTGGTTGCGCTCCTCAACGCTTCGAGTGTGTGGGTTGATGAAGCGCGGGCGCTTGCGATGACCGGGACGATTGCGGGCGAGCATCAAGCAAGCCCAGAAGGAAGTCGGCGAAGGCCGCTTTGGACATCGGGCCCGGTGCGACAGGTTCGGTGGTGGTGCGAGAAAGGATCGTGGCGTCGATTCCTTCAGCGTCCATGGTTTCGAGGGGGTTGGCCACGATCATGTCCAGCGACTTGCGTTCAAGTTTCTTGAGCGCCGAGTCGAGCATTCGATCACGCGGCTCAAGGGCAAACCCGACAATCCATTGGTCCGGTCGTTTGCCCGCGGCGACCTGTGCGAGCAGATCGGGCGTGGCTTCGAGCGTGAGCGACAGGCCCGTTGCCTCGCGTTTGATCTTCTCGCCGGTCCGAGCGTGTGCGGGTCGGTAGTCGGCAACCGCGGCGGCCATAACGAGAACGTCGCAATCTGGAAAGGCCTGCGCTAACTCGCGTTGCAGATCGGCGGTTGTTCGGAACCGAACGGTGTGAACCCCCGAATGACTGGGAGTGATGGAGGTCGGTCCGAGCAGCAGTGTGACCTGCCACCCGAGTTCGGCAGCGCGATCGGCGAGATGGACTCCGAGCCGCCCTGACGACCGGTTGCCGAGGTATCGCACCGCGTCGATCGGCTCGTGTGTTGGCCCCGCGGTGATAAGGAGTCGGCGGCGGATGGGGGGTGCGGTCGAGGCTGGGTTCTGGCTGGAATGCACGGGAGCGATGGTATGTCGGCCGCGGCGGGTGTCTGAGCGTTTTGTGAATGTGGGGGCGTGTTCGGCGGGGGCATCAGGCTTCCCGCTACCATCACAGCGTCGGTCTGGTCTGTTCGCTCGGTTCGTTGATGTTCGTTGACGGTTGATATCGGTGCCGACCCAGCAAGGGCGGGGTTGATTGCTGTTGCGTGTTCTTTCCTCAATTCCAGCCTTTGGGGCGTGCTCATCTCGGCGCGACCCTCGCCTTTGACCCTCTCGAACCATGGCCAAGTCGCGCAAGAAGCTCGGTGAGATCCTCGCAGGCATGGGTGCCGTCACTCAGAAGCAGGTTGAGGACATTCTGATCAAGACCAAGACCAGCGGCAAGCGCATCGGTGAGGCGCTTGTTGAGGCGGGTTTGGTCAAGGACGAGCAGGTCGCCAAGGCCCTCGCTACGCAGTGGGGTCTGGAGTACGTTGATCTGTTCGGCAGCAAGGCTATCGAAAGCGTGGACCTGAAGTTGATCCCCGAAGACCTGGTGAAGAAGCACCACATCCTGCCGCTGGGCAAGGTCAACGGCAAGCTGCAACTGGTGATTCACGATCCGACGGACCTCGAACTCGAGGACCTGCTGCGGTTTCGGCTCAACAGTGAGATTGAGCGCAAGGTGGCGTCGCGAACGCAGATTCGCTCGTTTCTCGAGAACGGCGCGGGCAACGCCGCGGGCGGCGCCCTGACGAAGATGGTTGGCGCGGGTGAAAGCCTGGTGAGCGAGTCGATCGATCGCTCCATCGACAAGTCGGTCGACAAGTCGATGGACAAGTCGATCGACATCGCCGGCGAAGATGCGCCGATCGTTCGGCTGGTTACGCGGATGCTGACCGAGGCCGTGAACATGCGGGCCAGCGACATTCACGTTGAGCCGATGGCCGATCGTGTGCGGCTGCGCTATCGGATCGACGGCTCTTGCATGGAGCGAGACAACCTGCCCAAGCGCATGCAGAACGCGCTGCTGAGCCGGTTGAAGTTGATGGCCGGCGTGAACATCGCCGAGAAGCGGCTGCCGCAGGACGGCCGTATCAAACTGCCGATGGCGGACAAAACGGTTGACTTCCGCGTGAGCGCTTGCCCCGCATATCACGGCGAGAGTGTGGTGCTGCGTATTCTGCGGCCCGATTCGGTGAAGATCGGACTGGTCAACATCGGCTTTGAGGAAGACAATCTGGCGGTGTTCAACCGCATTATCCGCCGGCCCAACGGCATCTTTCTGGTGACGGGGCCAACAGGTTCGGGCAAGACGACCACGCTCTACTCGGCTCTGGACATCCTGAACCGGCCGGACAAAAAGATCATCACCGCCGAAGACCCCATCGAATACAACTTCGAGGGGATCAACCAGTGCCAGATCAACGAGAAGATCGGCCTTGGGTTTAAGGAGATCTTGCGCACCATGCTGCGTCAGGCTCCCAACATTATTCTGGTGGGCGAGATTCGAGACCGAGAAGTGGCCGAGATCGCTATTCAGGCGGCGCTGACGGGCCACTTGGTCTTTTCCACGCTGCACACCAACGACGCTCCGAGCGCGATCACGCGATTGATCGACATGGGCGTCAAGCCGTTCCTTGTGGCCAGTTCGATTCAGGCGATCATGGGTCAGCGGCTGATCCGCGTGCTGTGCAAGGAGTGCAGGGCGCTGGACCCGAACCCCGATCCGAAGCATCTGCACCTGATCAACATCACGCCGGAAGAGGCCAAGGGCAAGGTCAACGGGCCGGTTGGGTGCGCCGTATGCAACAACCAGGGCTATCGCGGCCGGCAGGCCATCTTTGAGTTAATGACCATGAACTCGGAGATTCGTGAGTTGGCGTTCAATCTGGCCCCGATCGGCGACATCCGGCGTGCCGCGATCGCCAACGGCATGCGCCCGCTGGTGGAAGACGGCAAAGTGAAGGTTCTGCGGGGTGTGACCACGCCCGCCGAGATTGCGAAGATGGCTCAGGTTGAGGGCACTGAGTCAGTGAAGGCCTGAGTGTCGGTTTGCCCCGGTTTCTGGTCCCTTTGTGTTTGTCAGATCATCGCTTCAGCCCGGCGTTCGCCCTGCATCCGCACTGCAGCGCTGGTTTGAATGACTGATTCGAGGCCCGCTTCAGAGAACTCGTTGACCCAAGTTCGAGGGAAACACGCATGTCCACGATGCAGATCGATCGCCTGCTTGACACGGTGATCAAGATTGGTGCCGCCGACCTTCACCTGACCGTTGGGCGACCGCCGACGCTTCGTTTGCACGGCCACTTGCGCAGCCTGCAGACCAAGGTGCTCGACTCGGACGACATGGTCTCGTTGATGAAGGCCATTACGCCTGAACGCTGCCAGCAGGAACTGCAGGAAGTGGGGGGTACGGACTTTGGGTTTGCCTATGGCGACGCAGCACGATTCCGCGTCTCGGTCTTCCGGCAGCGCGGCGACATCGCGGTGGTGTGCCGGCAGATCCCAAACAAACTGCTGACATTTGAGCAGATCGGTTTGCCCGAAATCTGTCGGGAGTTGATCCGTCGACCCAGAGGGTTGTTCCTAGTGACCGGCCCGACGGGGTCGGGCAAGACCACGTCGTTGGCGACGATGGTCGATTATGTCAACCAGAACTTTGACCGGCACATCGTGACCATGGAAGACCCGATCGAATACTACCACCACCACAAAAAGTCGGTGGTGAATCAGCGAGAGGTTGGCACAGACGTGCCGTCCTTCGCTGAAGCGCTGCGGCGCGTCCTACGTCAGGATCCCGACGTGATCCTCGTGGGCGAAATGCGAGACCTAGAAACGATCGAATCGGCCATTCGAGCCGCCGAGACCGGCCACTTGGTGTTCGCGACGCTGCACACAACGGGTGCCTCGAAGACAATCGACCGAGTGGTGGATGCGTTCCCCGTAACCCAGCAGAACCAGATTCGCGTGCAGTTGTCGACCTCGCTGATTTGCGTTCTGAGCCAAGCCCTGCTGCCGCGGATCGACCGCGAGGGTGTAGTCGCGGCGTACGAGTTCCTAGTGGTTACCCCCGCTATTGCGAACCTGATCCGGGATAACAAGTCGTTCCGAATCGACTCGATGATCCAGACCGGCAAGCGGTTCGGCATGCAGTTGTTGGACGATCACCTGTGGTCGTTGTACAGCAAGGGCATCATCTCAGCGGAAGAGATGATCGACAAGGGCAAGGACCGTGCTCAACTCCGCGACAAGGTCCACAAGGCGGGCAAAACGGTCGGCCGGGCGGAATATGACTTGGAGGATGAGGAAGGTTCAGGCGGCGGATCGAAAGCCTGATCCAGCCGGAAGCGCAACGCAAACACACTGTCGTAACGATTGATTTGCAAGAATCAATGGTTGTGATTTGGAACCGCTGATACCTGTGGCACGATATCGGAATACAACGGTTCGTCCGATTCTCGAGTCGGCCTGACCACGGAGTGGCCCCGCCCATGACCGTCGATCCCGCAGAAATGAAAGGTAGGAAGCTTGGCCGTGTTCTGACCAAGCTTGGTCGCGTCACCCGTGAACGAGTTCACGAGGCATTGGCGATTCAGAAGACGCGTAAGGTACCCATCGGGCAGTTGCTGGTCGAGTTAGGGTATTGTATGAATCGAGACGTTCAGGAGGCGCTCGCTGGCCAGGCGGGCATGGCCTACGTCGATCTGTCGAAGATCGCGATGCCCGACGAGGTTCGGGATTCGATCGCCTCCGAGACGGTTCAGGCGTATCAGGTTGTGCCGATCGAGTACAACCCTCGCTCGAAGCGGCTGAAGATCGCGATGAAGAGCGCGGACAACTTTCGCGCGGTAGACGACCTTCGGCTGCTGATGGGTTTCAACGTCGACGCGGTGGTTGCGGACGCGGCCGAAGTCGACGCGATCATCAAGAAGCACTATTCCAAGCACGAGGCCGTAGCCGACGTGGTTTCTGCGCTCGCCGCGGATGACAAGTTCAAGCATCTGGGCGCAAGGAACAGCGCCTCGATCGATCTGGATGAGTTGAAGGAAGCGGCGGAGGACAACAAGGTTGTCAAGTTGCTGAACCTGGTGCTCTTGCAGGCGATCAAGGATCGGGCATCGGACATTCACTTCGAGCCGTTTGAGCGCGAGTTCAAGATGCGGTATCGCATCGACGGCGTGCTTTACGAGATGGTTCCGCCGCCGAAGCACCTTGGCCCGGCGATTACCAGCCGCATCAAGGTCATGGCGAATCTGGACATCGCCGAGCGCCGGCTGCCCCAAGACGGCCGCATTGAGTTGACGGTGGGCGGGACGCCGGTGGACCTTCGAGTAAGTGTTCTGCCCACGATGCACGGCGAGAGCGTGGTGATGCGTGTGCTTGACCGCAGCAACGTGCAGTTGGCGATCGATCGCATTGGCCTGAGGCCAGAAGATCTGGAACTGTTTGCGCGGTTGATCAACAAGCCCAACGGGATCGTGGTCGTGACTGGCCCAACGGGTTCGGGCAAGACGACAACGCTCTATTCGGCGCTGCAGTCGCTCAACGACATCGAGACAAAGATTCTGACGGCCGAGGACCCCGTTGAGTATGACATCGACGGGCTGTGCCAGTGTCAGGTGAACGCGGAGGTTGAACTCACCTTTGCGCGCTGCCTGAGGAGTTTCTTGCGTCAGGATCCGGACATCATTCTCGTGGGTGAGATCCGCGACCTTGAGACGGGCGTCATCGCGATTCAGGCTGCGCTGACGGGCCACCTGGTGCTGAGCACCTTGCACACCAACGACGCGCCGAGTTCGGTGCTGCGATTGCTGGATCTGGGCGTGGAGCCCTTCTTGCTGACGGCCACGGTGGAGGGCATTGTGGCGCAGCGGCTGGTGCGGACGATCTGCCCCAAGTGCAAGGAGCAGTACGAGCCGCGCGATGAGGAACTGATGGAACTGGGTCTGCTGCCGGAGGATATCGGCGGCAAGACGTTGTTCCGGGGAAAGGGCTGCGACAACTGCCACGGCTCGGGGTATCGCGGTCGGATGGCGATCTTTGAGATTATGGCTTTCAACGACGAGATTCGCGAGCTGGTCATGAATCGCGCCTCGACGAACGTGATCCGCGATCAGGCCCGGCGGCACGGGATGCGCACGCTGCGCGAGTCGGGCTTGCTTGCGATCTATGAAGGACAGACGACGATCGACGAGGTTGTTCGTGAGACGATCGCGGAAGAGGGCTGAGTGGGGCCGCGAAGGCGGCGGGCGGAACAGACAAGACGCACGCGGCAAGGCGCCGCCGGAGATCGGTGATGGCAACTTTCATGTACGAGGCCTTGAACGCCGCGGGCAAGCCCCAGAAGGGCAACATCGAGGCGACCACAACCGAGGAAGCGATCCAGCGGATCAAGGGTCAGGGCTTTTTCCCGACCTCGGTTCGCGAGCAGAAGGGCAAGAAGGCCGACGCACCGACGGATGCCGATGCGAGGCCCAAGAAGAAGAAGGAGTTGAGTTTCAGCATTGGCGGCGTAAGCCCCAAGCAGTTGACGCTCTTTACGCGGCAGTTGTCGACCTTGCAGGACGCGGGCCTGCCGCTGCTGCGGTCGCTTCAGATTCTTGAGAGCCAGCTGAAGCCCGGCAAACTCAAGAGTGTGCTACAGGACGTGTGCGAGGACGTGGAGGGCGGGTCGAGCTTGTCAGAGTCGATGGCCAAGCACCCCAAGGCCTTCAACCGGCTTTACACCAAGATGGTGGCGGCGGGCGAGGTGGGCGGCGTGCTCGACATCATCCTGCAGCGTCTGAGCGAGTTCATGGAGAAGGCGCAGAGCCTGAAGCGGAAGATCAAGGCCGCGATGCTCTACCCCGTCGCGGTCATCATCATCGCGTCGCTGATTGTGACGCTGATCATGGTGTTCATCATCCCGAAATTCCAAGAGATTTTCCGCGACTTCGGCGTGCAGTTGCCGCTGATGACACGGTCGTTGATCTCGATGTCGTCTTGGATCGCGGGCAACAACATCGGGCAGCAGGTGCCCGGCTGGGTGTTCATCATCGTGTCGCCGTTTGCCATCTGGGCGTTTGTCAAGTTCACACGCAAGGCCAAGCCGGGCCGCGCCGCTCTCGACACGCTGCTGCTGTGGACGCCGCTGTTCGGACGCTTGACGCGCAAGAGCGTCACGGCCCGCTTCACGCGAACGCTGGGCACGCTGATCAGCGCGGGCGTTCCGATCCTCGAAGCGGTGCTCATCACGCGTGACACCTCGGGCAACTATGTGTTTGAGCAAGCGCTGAC
>JBGSRG010000197.1:0-5376 GCA_041737685.1 Phycisphaerales bacterium
GGGCGGCCGGTGCCGATTCTCGCTGGGCTTACTTCGACTTCGATGTCGCGGCCGAGGCACGTTTGGGCGGTGGCGGCGAGGCGGTCGCCCACCGAGCGTGCGTGATCGACGTCGGCGCCGATGACGACCAACCGCACCGCGAGCGACTCGGCCTGTTCTGGGCTGAGTCGCGCGGCAAGGGTTTTGATGGTTCGGTAAGCGCCGATGGTGGCGGCTTCGTCTGCGCCGCTGAGAATGGTGACCGAGTCGATGCCGATGGTCGCAGCGAGTGCCGACTCGTGGGTCTCGTCTGCGCGGATGACGATTCGGTCAGCGCTTGCACAGGCCAGTTGAAGGGCCGATTCGAGCGAGTCGGCGGTGTTGGCAGCCCCAGATGCTGGGCCAAAGACCTCGACGCTGACAAAGCCGGCCTGCCAACGGATGGCGGCAACGGAACTTCGCGATGTTGATTGGTCGCGCCTGGAGTTTGAGGACTCGAATCCATCGCCCGGTTCAATCAACGTGGTCTGCTTGGCGAGGGAGCGGATGTACTGCGTTCCCCAGACCGATGCGAGCGCGGGCAGGTGCCCGAGCACGAGGAGTTCGATGGGCGGTGTGCTGCGATGCGTGCTTCTGGTTGTGTCGGCCGCTTGCGATGACGATGCCGAGAGACCGATTTCTGAGTTGGAGTTTGCCGCGGAGGAGCGAAGGGCCGTGATCGAAGTCTCGCTGCCCATGCTTCGAGAGAGGTTCGGGAGCAGGTCACCCAGAAAGAGATCGGTCAGGTTGTCAAAGGTCTCATCGACGGGCGTGTCGATGCCGGCGCGCTCGACAACGTCCGGCGCAGCCCGCTCGAAGAACGAGCCGGGCTTGAAGGCCGAAGCGCTGGCGCTGGATGATGGCGAGTGTCCGCTTGAGAGGCCTGTGGATTGGCCGGAAGCGGTGCTGCCCGCGGGCGAAAGGTTGATGGGCTTGGATGCCGGTGTGCCGTAGCCCCGGCCGTCGAATCGTGTGCTCATTCGTGGCTCCGATCGGTCGAGTTGGCCTGGGCGAGTTCCGCTTGCGCGGCGGTCTCGGAGACTTTGCTTCGTGAACGGGCGGGCTTGGTGTCCGCGCCAGATGTCGCATCGGTGCGAGCGATCGGGGCGGAGTTGGTCGCGGCGATGCTTGATGTGCCCGACGCTGCTTTGGGGGCGACCATGACCACGCTGTTGGTGCCGCCGAAGGGGTTGGGCGCAACGTTTGGGTTGTAGGGATCGGCGATCCATGCGCCGTCGACCACCAGTCGATACTGATTGGCCCCGGCGGGCAGAGGCACACAAACCTGCCACGCCTCACCGGTTTCGTTGAGTGTCATGGGCGTCGGCGTTGCTGACCAGCCGTTGAACTCGCCGGCGACGCTGACCTGGCGGCCGATCGTGGCGGGCAGAGTGAATGTCGCGAGTTCGACGCCTGGCATCACACCGAATCGCGGCGGTTGCGATCGGAAAGACGCGTCTCGATCTTGCGAGAGCGGTGATTCGGCATGTCTTGGGGGCTTGACCTCGAAGGCTCGGGTGCTGGCATTGTCAGCGGTTGAGACGGAGCGATCGGACGAGCCTTGGGCTGAGAAGTTCTGTGCGGGGGCGGGGCGGCCTGCAAAGGGATTCAACGGCGGGGTACCGAAAGCATGGTTTGGAGTGGAGGAACTCATCTCATTGCTCGCACCAGCACTGCCAACACTGGCGGAGATCGACTCGCCCGCGGGTGCGTGCATGCGCTTGGTTCGCGCGGCGATGTCAGCGGCCCGACCGCCGGTGCCCGCGCTGCTGGTGGTGTGGTCGGCAGTGCCGGTTGGCGCGGCTCGATCGTCCACATCTGCGATTGAGTCGGCGAGCGACTGTTCGTCGCGCTCCGACTGCGAGAGGGCGGTTGAGGGTGCGTGCTCAAGCAGCCACTGGGCCAGTTCGGTGTAGTCCGCCGCACCGGCGGAGTGTGGGGCATACTCAATGACGGGCTGGCCGAACGAGGCGGCTTCGCGCAGTCGCACGTCGTAGCGAATGACGGTGGGCACCACGCGTCCCGCGAATCGCCGGCGAATCTCGTCGAGCAGGTCCTTCGAGAGCATGCTCTCGGGGTCGTGCATGGTGGGCAGAACTCGGTAGAGCGGCGACACACCCAGCCTCTTGGCGAGCGACTTGATGGCGTTGACCTGCTTTGAGGCGCCTTGCAGAGCGAAGAAGCCTGTTTCGACGGGGATCAGCACCTCGTTGGCAGCGGCCAGGGCGTTGAAGGCGAGCAAGCCGATCGCGGGAGAACAGTCGATGAGGCAGATGTCGTACTGCGTCTCGAATCGGTCGATGGCGCGTTTGAGTCGGAGTTCTGGGTCAGACTTGGTGGCGAGTTCGCCGCGTGCGGCTTCGAGGGCGGAGAGCCGGGTGTTGCTGGGCGCAAGATCAAGGTTGCGGCTAACGCGCCAGAGCAGGCGGTCGGCATCGACGGGGCTTGAACTGGAGGCGAGCATGGCGTCGCCGATGGTTTTGTCGATTCGCTGTTCGGGGATGGCCAGACCGGCCGCGCAGTGGCCCTGAGGGTCCATGTCGACTAGGAGCGTTCTCATGCCGCGAGCGGCGAAAACCCCGGCGAGATTGATGGCGGTGGTGGTCTTGCCACATCCGCCCTTTTGATTGACAATCGCGATCGTGCGCATGCACGGCTCCGTGAACAGGCCCTGCGGGAGCGAAAGCAACCGTCGGAGCCGAGCGGAGTTACGCTCGATCACGCAGAACTTGCGGAGTTATCGGTTGAGATGGATTCGGCGCTTGAAACCGTGAAAGTTCAAGTTCTGAGGAGGGTCGTGCGCGGGCAGGGAGCGGGCTGGTGTGGGGAGCGGGCCTAGGACAGAGGCGGGGTTGCGGCCTGGTGCGATCAAGTGAGCGTTCGCGCATTGTGCGCCAGCCTGCTGCCCATGGCCCACTGGTTTGGGTGGGTTGGCTGGGTCCCGAAGGGTTGGGTGTGATGGGCGGTAAAACGCGGCACGGTGCGACGTGGCTCAGCGCGTGGCGAAAGAACTGTTGCTTCGCCGCGTGACGAGGGCACGCTTGCAGCCGTCAGCGGCGGGGCTCAGCGGCTTGCGCCGAGTTCGGTCAGCGCGTGTGCAAGCGATTCGGCGGGCGGGTCGTTCAGGATCAGCACGCGACGGTGGGGCGTCGGAACCATGAGTCGGATCTTGCCGCGAGAGGTCTTCTTGTCGTCGTGCATGGTTGAGACAAGACTGTGGATGTTCATCCCCGGCGGCAGAGAGGTAGGAAGGCCCAGAGCCGAGACGCGTCGGCGGATCTGGTTCGAGAGAGTTTGTGCGATCACGCCGGCGTGCTCCGCCGCGATCACTTCGCCCAAGAGGCCGAGCGCAACGGCTTCGCCGTGGGAGAGGTCAATGTTTGGGGCTGACTCGAACGCGTGTGCGAAAGTATGGCCGGCGTTAAGGGCGGCCCGGCCACGGTTGGAGGAGGATTGAAGTTCGCGCTCGTCGTTGGCGACCACGCGGGCCTTGATGGCGATGTTGCGAGAGACGAGTTCGCAGAGCGAGGCTTGGTCAAGATGCTGGATATCCGCAGCGCGGTCGATCATCCAATCGAGCAGATGGGGTTCGTGAAACTCGGCGCCGATGAGCGCGTGCTTGAGGCACTCGGCCAAGCCGGCGCGAAAGACTCGCGGCGGAAGACTGGCGAGCGAATCAATGTCGCAGATGACGAGTCGGGGTTGCCAGAACGCGCCGACCATGTTTTTGAGGAGCGTGGGTGGACGGTCCGCTGTCGGGGCTTCATGTTTAAGGAAGAGATTGACGGCCGCTTTGCCGCCGACGGATGCATCGACCATCGCGAGCAGCGTGGTTGGGCATTGGATGAGCGGCACACCGCGCCGGTAGGTCGCGGCGACGAATCCTGCGACATCGCCCACTATTCCGCCGCCGATTGCGATGATCGGCTCATCGCGTTCGAGTCGTTCGTGGGCTGCTCGGGCGAGCAGACGTTCAGCAGATTCGAGCGATTTGGATTGTTCGCTGAGGCTGACGGTGTGGAGGAGCGATGTAACGCCCGCCGCGGCGAGCGTGCCGACGGTTCGACCGACGATGGTGTCTGGCACGCCGGCATCGACGATGAGCAAGGCGCGAGAAGCGCTGGGGCAGAGCGCGGGGAGATGGTCGCGCAGACAGAGGAGGGCACCAGTGGCGACGACGGCGTCGTAGTTGCGGCTTGCTGGGGCTTGCGGGGCGTGCGCGGGGCAATCATTGAACGCCACTCGCACGACCGATCGGCGGTGCTGGTCGAGATGAATGGCACCGGCCGTATCGGCACTTGCGGTGTCAGCACCGGCTACATCGGAACTGGCTGAATGGGCAGCGGCAGCATCATGATCGCCGGGCGCAACCGAACCGCTCATGCCTTTCGGCTCCACTCGATCCGCTCCGCATCGCCCCAGAGCATCTCGAGGTCGTAGTGTGAGCGGGTGTTTGGCTCAAAGATGTGGACGACGACGTCGATGCAGTCGAGCACGATCCATGTTGCACGGTCGTCTTGCGAGCGTCGAAACTTGCCCATGTCCATTCGACCGGCGAGCGCATCAACATCGTCGGCGGCGCTGCGCATCTGGCGGTCAGAACTGCCGGAGCCGATGACGATGAAGTCGGAAATCTGGCTCAGGCCGCGAACGTCGAGGCACGCAACGTCGGTGCACTTGTCATCGGCGAGCATTCGAGCGGCTTCGATGGCGAAGGTGCGCAGGATGGCGGGGTCGGTGGTGCTTCGAGTGGGGAAGCGTTGATGGCTGAAGCCGCGCGCGCCGAACTCGATGGGGACGTGCGGAGGGAGCGGGGGGGTGGAAGCGGGTGCTTTGGAGTTGGAGGGTTGCATTGGGCTGTTGGTTGCGGGGGATGAGGAGGCGGACGGGGCTGGGGATGCAGCGGGAGCGTCAGGATCGCGGGGCGGCTTGGGCATGTTGAAGACGGTAGGTGCGAGCGACGCGTGCGGCGAGGGGGGGAAGGAGCGATGAGCGGGGCGGCGGGTTTAGCGGCGGCACATCTGCAGAGGCACCGGAAAGCAAAGCGTCGCGGCGGGGTGATTGGGTAGAAGGGATACGGAGTGGCGTGATCGGGCGAGTTACGAGGCGGTGTCACGAGCGATGTCAACCGCCAACACCCGCCTGATGACAGACGTTGTAAAGCGGGCTGCGTGAGGACTTTGGTGTGCAGGTCGGTTGTGGTCGTTGCAATCGAGTCACCGCCGTGGGTCGTCGAACGTGAGTTACGCGCCAAGTGCTGAAGGAGGCGCGGATGATCCCCTTGTTTTGGTTACACACAGCCTGTGTATGACCACAAAGGTGCTCGAAGATCGGCCGAGCGAAGACAGGTGATTGCAG
>JBGSRG010000220.1:0-1602 GCA_041737685.1 Phycisphaerales bacterium
CAACGTGCGCGAACTCGAAAACATCGTCGAGCGCGCCACGGTGCTGGCCACGCGGCCCACGATCGGTGTCAGCGAACTGCCCGAACACGTTGCGCTCGGACACGCCGGCGGGATGGGTGGCATGAGTGGCGGCGGCTTGTCCCTCGCAGGCGGCTTTGGCACTGCCTCCACCGGCAGTGCCGGCGGGCCAATTCTCGCCGACGAACCCTATGTGCCGATGCCCCTCGACCAGGCGCTCATGGAGCCTGAGAAGCGTGTGATCTTGCGAGCACTGCGCGGCAACAACTGGAACCGCCAGAAAACTGCCGACGACCTGCAGATCAACCGCACCACGCTCTACAAGAAAATGAAGCAACTGGGCATCGAGATCGCGGGCTGATGGTCGATCCGCACCATGCGGATCAGGCCCGGCCATACACCGGCACCACTCCGCCGCGAGTCACTGCGTTCGCCGGCGAAGCCAGAAAGACCATCGTCGCCGCAACTTCGTCCGTCGTCGGCCACGTCGCAAAGTCCGCGTCGGGCATCGACCTTCGATTCGCCGGTGTGTCCATGATCGATGGGGCAACAGCGTTGACCAGCACCCCGCTCGGCGCAAGTTCTTCGCCCAACGCTTCGGTCAGCGCGGCCACCGCGGCCTTCGACGCGGTGTACGCCGACATGTTGGCGCCCTGACGCGGCTCGAGCGCGGGCCGCGCAGCAACATTGACAATGCGCCCACCACGCCCGCTCGCCACGCTCGCCGCCGCTTGCGGCACATCACCGCCGCCCGGTACACCGCACATGTGTCTCGCCGCTTCGCGGCAGCACAGAAAGCACGTCACCGCGTTGGTGTCCAGCATCTTTCGAAAGTCAATCAGTTTCGTCTCGGCCAGCGCCGCGTAGTGAAAGCCGCCCGCGATGTGAATCGAAGCCCACAGCCGACCGCCGTGCGACGCGGCGTAAGCCGCGACCGCCTCAAAGAACCCCTGCACCGCCGCCTCCTGAGACAGATCAACGTGTCGCTCGATGCGAACACGCTCGTGGCTCGCAAACGGAAAGTGCTTCAGTTCCGCCTCATCCAAGATCGGAACATGGCAGAAGCCGCCCGCCGCGAGAATGCGAGCCGTCACCGCCGATCCAAGTGCCCCGGCACCGCCGCTGACGACAGTGTGAAGATTCGCGAACAACGACTCGTTCGATTCGGTGGAAGTCATGCCCGAGTGTAGGAATTCCCGTCCAGGCAACTCGAACGCTCTTTCGCACCCTTAGACGCTCTCGCCGTGACCAACACGATGCCACGCCACGCCACACCACCGAGGAACCGCCCGCGCAATTCCTCGGTGTTCCGTCAAACGTTCGGAGCTAGAGCAAGGGGCGCAAATCTCCGATGATCGCAGGCTTCAACGACCGCGCCCACGCTGATGCGTAGCACCGCTCCATCATCCAAACCAAACCGACCGGGCCAATCTCGGCAAGTGCCACTTAGGGGCAGTTCTGGCCCAGATTCGAAGTCCACTCACTCAAGAAGGTCAACAGGTCGAGCAAATCGACCGAGCCGCTCTTGTCCTGATCGCCCGGGCAACTCGGTGTGTCGCACCAGTTGACAATGTTGCTCGCCGT
>JBGSRG010000254.1:0-2923 GCA_041737685.1 Phycisphaerales bacterium
CTCGGGCAGCGAGTAGGCGTTGAGCAACTCCAACTGCTGCTGCTGCCGCACGCGATACGTCACGATCTGCTCCGCACGCGAGTCCAGCACCATCAGCACGTCGTCGTTGCCGCCATTAAATGTCATCATCGACTGATCGCCCACCCTCAGCGACACCAGATCGGCATACGCCGCCGGGGTCAGGTCCGGCTTCATGCCCAGCGGCAGGCGCCCCGCCTGCATCACAATCAACACCGCGAGCGTGACCGCACTGAGCGTGAGCCAGGCACGAACGCTCTTGCCTTGGTGATTCGTGCGATCAGAAGAACAAGCCGAGAGTTTGGATTCAGTGGCGTTGGCAGACACGGTCGGTCGCTCCTGACATCACGCGATGGAAACCAGAAAGTGATCACAAACTGCGACGAACCTCGCCGCATCCACCGCTCAACGCGGCGCCCGTTGAAAGCGCGCGTCGTCGATGAGCGACCGAAGCCCGACAAGATTGAACCTGGAGTTGGTCCGATCCCAAGTGAGCGCCAGCAACTGCTGGTTCGAGGCATCAAGGACGTAAACCGCGCTGGTCGTCCCGCCCTGATACCGACCCGAAACAATCGTGTAGTCGCCGCGATTGCGTATCGGCGTGCCCAGATTGGGATCGATCGGCTGCGCCACCGCCGGCCCCGAGCCAACATGCACCGCGAGTGTCACGCCCGCGAGCGCGGCCAGCAGCAAGCCGTTGAGCACCAACAAACGCCCCGGGCCTCGACCGGTCTCGACCATCTGGCCCGCCGGATCGTCGGCCGCTGGCTCGGGTTTCGCCGCTTCGGGCACCATCTCGCTCGCAAAGGCCCTGATCTGTTCAGCCATGCTCAACACCAAGCCTCCATTGCGATTCCCGCACATTGACCGCCATCGCCAAAGCCAGCCACGCCGGTTCTCAGTCCTGGTGGCCGCGCTTCGACGGGATCAGGCTCACCGCGCACAGCGTGCCCAGACTCACGATCACCGCCAACCCTCCCCAATAGTTGGCCTTGGCCTCCTTGTCCGTCGGCGGGATCGGCGGCCGCAACTCCTCCTTCGGCTTGTTACGTACCTGGCCCGATACCTCGCCCGTCACGCCCAGCGTGCCAATCGCTCCCGCCGCGAGCACCAGCGCCAAGCCCGACGCGCCAAAGCCTCGAATCCCGTTCTTCATCTGCATACTCCCCAAAGGGTGTGATCCAACCCGGCCGTGTGCCATCCCCGCCGGGCCTCATCCAACGGTACTCCCGGGCCGCCGGCGCGGTTGCTCAAACCCGCGCACGCTCTGCCTCACCCAACCCGCAAGCACGCCTCACGCAGCGTATCGCCGCCCATCGGCATCGCCAAACGCTGCAAATCCGTCCCGTCCAGATCAAAGGTCTGCCACTTCGCGCTCCGCGGCCGCATGCGCTCGCGAAACGCCCGAAGCGGCACGACCAGCAGTGCGAACCAGCCCCCACTCACTCCACTCCCGCCGCTGCCCCCACCCGTCCCGCCACCACTCCGACTCACCCGATGCCGATCCGTCGCATGAAACGTGATTTCCTGAAACAGCCCGTCCGGCGGCTGCTCAAACAGCGGATACACAAACGCGAACGCCGCCCGAAAGCCCTCTCCAAAGAGCGACTCCCAATGCGCCAGCGACGCCACATCGTCGAGCGTTACCCACGATTCCAGCCGGGGTTGAGCCACCCGCAGCCGCCGGCATCCCGGCGCTGCGCCGAAGGCGTTACCGCCAACGTTCGACAGCCGCCCCGCCGAGCGACCCTTCACGTCGATCAGCAGGTTGTGCGGACGCGTGTAGGCCACAAAGTCGAACGACTTGAGCGCCAGCGGACGCCGTTCCAACATCCCCGAACCATCGCCAACGTGCCCCTCGTTCCAACCGTGCTCAGGAAGCAGCGCCTTGCGCGCCTCATCCACACCCACGCAGGGCACCCTGCGCGCACGCAAAAAGCCCTCAAACGCTCGCTCGTACTCGTGGACCGAGTTCCGGATCACGTCACCGTCCCCTTCGGCCTGCCACCTGCCCCACCCGCCGCCTCCGCTACGTCCTTGCCGCTCGTCGCCGACTCCCCCGCACGCCCCTCCGATGATAACTCTAACAGTATCGCATGTTTCGTGAGCGCCGCCGCTGCCGCCGACGCCGCCGCGAGCCAGCCGGGCAATCCATCACGGTAGCCCCGCTTGAAAAGCAACTGCTTCACAAACGCCGCCACCGGCGAGACAACCAGCGCTCTTCGCGATCCACGCACACCCGCCCGCAGCAGCGAACGCGCCATGGTCGTCGCGTGCGTGTTCTGCCTTCGCAGATGCTCGCTGAAAGTCTCGAACGAGTCGTGCCTCAAGTCCCCGTCGATGCGCTCGGCACGCCCCGAAGTCAGTTCGAGTTTGTCGTGCGGGTCCAGCCCTCCCCAACGCGCCGCACCGCGTCGCACCAACCGCAAACGCAACTCCGGCTGCCACACATGGTTCAGCGGCCGATCTCTGTAAAAAGTCTTGCGGTTGAACGTAAAGCCGTTCACGCCCGAACCCGGTTCACCGCCTTCGCCGTTTCCATCCACCCCCGCCCCGCCCGCCCCGGCCACCACCCTCACAATCGACGTTCGCAACTCCGGCAGCAGCGACTCATCGGAATCAAGGCACAGCACCCACTGCTGAACGCACGACTCCAGCGCCAACTGCTTGGTGCGAACATGCCCCAGCCACTCATGCCGAATCACCCGAGCACCGTGGGACTCCAGAATCTCCACCGTCCGATCAGTCGAGCCAGAATCGATCGCCACAATCTCCACGCCAAGCCCACGCACCGACTCCAACGTCCGAGCGATCGTGCGTGCACTGTCCTTGCAGACAATCGCCACCGACAACGCCAGCGGCAGAGCACGCGCGCTCTCCGCGTCCGCCATCCGCGGCGGCGGCG
>JBGSRG010000260.1:0-2682 GCA_041737685.1 Phycisphaerales bacterium
CGCTCTCGATCTGGGTGGCTTGTTCTGCAGCGAGTTGGGCGCGATCGGCGAGTCGAAGCAGCGACTGATTGATTTCGATGGTGCCCTGGGCTTCGGCGGCGTCGATGCGCCGGCTCATGGTGTCTTCCAGCGCGTCGACACGGGCATCTGAGCGCGCGGTGGCTTGGGCGATCGCGCCGGCCAGACGGTCTTGCTGGGCGCTCAGAGCGGTGAGGAAGCCGTGATTCATGTGGGCGAGTTGGGCGTCGAAGGCTTGCTTGTGCTGATGCAAGCGACGGTCGAAGTCGGCGGCAACGGCGGCTCGCAGAGAGCCGATGCGCGCGAGCACGTCTTCGAGTGCGGCGATGCCGTCGGCGGCGAGGTTGAGGACGGAGAGTGCCTTGTCAGTTTGCTGCAAGCGCAGGCCGAGTTCGTGGGCGGCATCATGGCTATTGGAGACCATGCCGGCGAGTTCGGTGGTGCTTCGGTGTGAGGCAGAGGTCAGCGAGACGGCCTCGTCGAGGGTTCGGCGAAGCACGAGGAGTTGGGCGCCGGCTTGGTCTACGAGATCAGCGAGTTCAGGTTGATTGGACAGTTCGGGCCGATCGGGCAGTTCAGCGTGTTGTGGTGATTTGGCCAGCCGAGCGTCGGCGGAACACAGACCCGCCGATTGGGAGCGGGCTGACTTGAGCCGGACGATTCGCACGCCCGAGATCAGTTCAGGCTGGGCCGGGGGCTGGGCTGAGGACCGGCCGGAGGGGTGCGCTGGGGGCTCGTGGGACTCGGGGCATGAAACAGAAGCAGACTGCCCTGCTGGATTGGCAGGGCCGGGCTGGCGCACGGCTTGCACGGCAACGGGCGGTCGGGCTTTGAGCAGCGGGTGCGATCGGGACATGCCGGGGCCTCCAGTTTGAGCAAGGGTCTGGACGACCGGTGATCGGACGATGGCTTGTGCGGAATGAGCGGAAGAGTGGGACTTTGTGCAAGAATACCTTGAACGGGGGATGGGGCTGCGCAAGGACGACCGGTCGCGTGTTCAACGCCCTTGCGTGATGTTGGACCGGGAATCTCGACCCAGAAGGCGGAACCAGACCGATGCAGATGCGAACCATGAGGGAGCGCCCAACGCATAGAAGGTGGCAGGGGGCAGGAAATGGCCCGAACGGCGCGAGCCGACTCGGCCTGGTGGCTTTGACGACCTTCGCAGGTCGTGAGAGCGGCGCTTACAACTTATTTGCTGAAAGAGAGTTACGATGAACTGGTCCATTTTGACCGGCGGTCGGTTGATGCCCGTGCCTGGTGCCAGACGCCTGCGAAGTGCGATGGCGTCGGTGGCTGTGCTGTTGGCGTTTGGTGGTGCGTCGGTGGGTGCTCAGAACTCGCCGGGCACGCCCGGCGCACCGGCACGCGCTTCGACGAATGGAAATGCCAATGCGGCGGGTGCGGTGCAGCCAGACGTGGCCAGAACGTGGGACGAGACGGTGCTCTCGTTTGGTGGGTCGGTGGCTCAGGTGCTGCCCTGCCGCGATGTGATGATGAAGTTTGCGTTTCCGACCGAGGTGGCCGAGGCTCGGGTCTCGGGCGGCGAACGAGTGAAAACTGGTGACGTGCTGGTGCGGGCGCGCGATGCCGACGTGGTCGCGGCGATCGAGCAGCAGCGGCTTATCGCCGGGTCGGACTTGGAGATTCAAGGTGCGCGGGTTCAGCAGGAGCTGGCGAACTTTCGGTTTGAGCAGTTGAAGATCGGCAAGGTGTTTACGCCCGAGGACTTTGAGCGTGCCAAGGCCGACGCGATGACGACCAAGGTGCAGTTGGATCAGGCGATTCTGAATCTGGCATCGCAGCAGAGCCGGCTGAAGCAGCTCGAGGGTCAGTTTGAGCGGTACAGCCTGAACGCGCCGTTTGATGGCATCATCGAGCAGGTGATGGTGGACGAGGGCAAGGGTGTGAGCGAGACCACCGACGTGCTGCGATTGGTGAACACCGAGCAGTTGTGGCTGGATGCGTATCCGCCGACGGACGACACGCTGCGATTGAATCTGGATAAAGGCTCGCAGGCGTGGGTGCTTGTGAATCTGCCCGCGAAGCCTGCACTCGTGAAGGGGCGCGTGTTGTACGTTTCGCCGGCGGCGGATTATGTTGGCCAGACGCGCCGGGTGCGGGTGGAGATTGACAACCCCAAGGACTGGCCCGCGGGCCTGCAGGGGTGTGTTCGATTCACGCCGCCGAGCCAGGAGTGGATGGACAATCTGATTGAAGGCGGGCGCGACGGCACGGATGGATCGCAGATGCGGTCGAGCGCGGATGTTGATGCGGATGGGGCGGTAGGTGCTGTAGAGAGCACCGATGTGATTGGTGCGGGCACGGTCAAAGTTTCCGGCGCTGAAACGGCTTCGTTGGTGGGAGATCAGACACGATGATCGACATCTCGAACATCAAGGCACCGGGCTGGCAGCGTGTGGTGGTGGAACTAAACCAGCCTGCGCAGGACGATCGCGCGTTCATTGAGCGGCTGGTGCGTGTGCTGGCTCAGGTGAGCGCTGCCCGCCAGGCGGTACTGTTCACGGCCAATCGCACCGACGGGGAAGAGATTGAACCACAGATCGCCATGGTCTGGCCCAGCCCGAGTGCGGGCGAGGCCGTGGCTGGGCCGGCCGGTTCTGGCTCGGCGGGGGACGGCCCGGTTCGGCCGAGCAAGTCGGC
>JBGSRG010000329.1:0-1600 GCA_041737685.1 Phycisphaerales bacterium
GGGTTGAACAGCAGCGTCGTCCGCATGCCGCCCTGCACGCCGGTCGAACTGACGCGAACAACGTGACGCCCGCCCGGCCCGCTCACTTCGATTGCATTCTGTTGCTTCTTGCGCCGGTCGTTCACGTCGAGCTTCGCAGCGTTCCGCCAGAAGTCCATGAGTTTCACAGCGCTCGGCAAAGGCAACGGTTCACCCAGATTCTGCCGCACGCCGTCGATGAGCGCTGCGAGGACATACGCGTCTTTCGAAACAGGCTGGATGTCAACCTGCGAAGCGCGGGCGGCCAGCGCATCGGTCAGCATCTTCTCAGCGGCTGCGCGAACTTCGAGTTCCGGCGTCTCTGCCTGCGGGGCGGGCACGTCGATCGTGAACTTGCCCTTGTCGTCGGCCGCGCGGATGACGTACGCCACCTTTGCGCCCGTGGCCTTTGTCTCGGCTTTGACCTTGCTGGCTTGATGGCTCTTGAGGATGTAGGTCAGCGTGATCTTGTGCTTGGCCGTGACGCGGTCGTCCTTGTTGGCGAAGATCGGGTAGGCGAACAGATCGCCCGCCAGCACCACGATCAGCACGCCCCAACCGGCGAAGAAAGCGCCCTGGCCCGGACCGATGAGAACCGGCAGCAGCAGGCAGAGCGCCAGCCCCACGATCGCCGAGAGCATGTGAACCAGATTCCACCCGCGTCTGGGCAGGGCGAACATGTTGGTGTGCTTGTCATACACCCGCGTCACCACCCAGGCCCACGGCAGGATGGGCAAGAGGATCAGCAGCGGCTTCCACCACGAAATCAGCACCAGGCCGCGGGCCAGCGTGAGTTGGTAGGAGGCGAGCGGGAAGAGTTCGGCGGAGATGAGTTCAGGCATGGGGGTGGGGGGTTGGGGGAGGGGGGGCTGGCGTTGAGGTGCGAGCGGGCACAAGGAAAGAGAGGAGGGGAAGTGTACGGGAGAACAGACCCGCCAGCGCGGGGCCAGCGCGGGGCCGGTCCGGGGTGGTGGGGGGTGCGGGTGCGGGTGGTGGGGGGTAGGTGGTGGGGGCGTCTTGGTGGTGAAGCCAACGACGCATTCGCGCTGAGCCAAGATGGCATTCGGGTAGAGAAGCGAAGCGAAGATCACTCCGCGTGCTTCTCCGGCCGCGCCTTGTCGCCATCCTCGCGGAGCGTGGTGACCGGCGTTCGGGACCGCCACGTATCATGCCGCTTTCACCACCTTTCACACCGAAGAGGAGTCCCTTTCATGGAATACTGCGTAGTGGGTGCCGATGTCGGCTCGATCGTGTCTCGCGACGTGTCCAAGACCACGCAAGACCTGAGCGCGCGGGTCGGTGAACTGATCGCCGACGGATGGAGACCCCAGGGCGGAGTCGCGAGCGTTCAGGCCGGGGCGGGCATCTACCTCCTGCAGGCGATGACGCGCCAGGAGGGCTAAGGCGGGCGGCGAGGCGACCGACGGCTGTGCGATGGTGTAAAGCAGGCAGGCGTTGTGCCAGTGCAGCCCCGCGAACCGGGAGAGTGTGCAGGCGGGTCGGGAGTGCGTGCCCGCGCAGCAGCTACGCGGGCATGAAGCGACAAAGCGCGAGCCTGCGATCGTTGTGCGCGTACACGAAG
>JBGSRG010000330.1:0-9974 GCA_041737685.1 Phycisphaerales bacterium
GGGCGGCGGCGGTTCGGGAGATGTCGCTTGTGGGACCGGGCTGCTTGGGTGATTGAGCGGGGCCGGTGGCGGCAGCGGGTTTGAGCGGTTGGATGTTTGGATTAGTGCTTGCGGAGTTAGGCGAGCGAAAGCCGGGACCGAGAGGGCGAGCGGTGGACGAGGGAACGGGAGGCAGGGCCAAGGCCGATTCAGTGTTGGTGGTGGTTGGGAAGGTGGTGGGTGAACTGGGTTGTGATTCCGGAGCAGGAGCGGGAGCGGCCTGTGCCGTTGTTGCGTTCACAGCGGGAATTGGCGCGGCGATTGCGGTTTCGCTGGGCGAGAGGGCGGTGATCTGGCGAGCGCCCGCTTCGGCTGTGGGGGTGGGTGCTGGGTTGAGCCAGCGAGTGGAGGCAGCTGGCGCGGTGGAAACTGATGTGGTGGAATCTGCAGTAGCGGGATTCGTCGCGACGGCGACGTTGGAGCAGAAAGCGAAGAGTGCGATGGCGAGCGTGAGGCGCAGAGTGGTAGCGCTGATGGGCGTCGTGCCCATCCTGCTGTGGGCCGTGTTGATCAGGTCGAACTGCGCCATCCTGGCTCCGAACACCGGCTCCGCCGGCTTCACCAACCCAAGCGTGTTCAGGCGGCTTCTTCGCCTGCCTGTGCCACAATCTCATTGATTCGCACACAAAAGTTGTCGTTGAGGACGAGGACTTCGCCGCGGGCAACGTGTCGATCGTTGACGTAAACATCGACGGGATCACCGGCGAGTTTGTCGAGTTCTACCACCGAGCCTTCGCCAAGACGAAGGACGTCTTCTACGAGCATTCTGGTGCGGCCGAGTTCGATCTTGACCTGCAAGTTAACGTCGGCGAGCAGATCGATACCTTCGGGTGGACGGTTGGCATCGGAGATTGAAAAACTGGGCAGGTTGACGGCCGAAGGCGCAGCGGTACCGGATTGCGCGGTCTTGGCCTGGTCGATCGCGGCCATCGCCGCAGCGTGAGCTGCGGTCTGAGTCTGCGCTGGCGGGGGGTTGGGTTGGCTCGCGTCGGCTGCGGGGTTGGCAGGAGCGTTGGGCGGGGTTGTGGATTCGGGCTGCTCATCCATGAGCGGGTTCCTCAACGGTTCGAGACGTGAGCCGGAGTCGCGTCCTGCGAAACCGGAGGTGCCGAGCGGGTTCGCGCGCTCGGTCAAGGCGTCGAAGCATCGGACGCAGAGCGGGGTAGCCAGCAACTTTCGCCTGGTGGGCGCAGGGGCTACCGATTCGCGCAAGAAATGCGCGAGCGAACGGGAGTTTGAATTGAAGGAGGAGGCCGGTGGTGCGTTGCCGGATGGTTGCTCTCGAATAGGCGCTACCGGCGTTGGCCGAGGGTCAAAAGTCGGCGGGATATCCGGTACACTTGGGGATAATCAGCCGCTCGACGCGGGGCATTCCGTGTTCGTCGGGCTTGATGATCTTCTCGATCAGCGCGGTGAACTGGCGGTTGATGGTCTGGCGGTCGGGCTCTTTCAACTGCACGTGCTGGGCACGTCCGACGATCTGGCTGAGGCCTTCACGAATCTCGGCCTGCCGCTGCATTAGCACGTTCTCAACATACTCGACGTTCATTCGCTTGACTTGGGCGAAGACGGAAATGGACCACACCCAGACCTTGCCGGTCTGCATGTTCTGGAAGACCTGATCGGCGACGATCTCGATCTCCTCGAGTTCTTCAGAGTCGTCGTGGACGAGTTCGTGGACCATGGCCGAGGACTTGTTTGCCGAGCCCATGCCAAAGACGATGTAGAGCGCACCGGCTTCCATCGCCATGACGGCGGCGATGATGCCGATGGTTTTGATGGGCAGGCCCTTCTTGGCCGACTTCGCGTCGCCCTCAGCCCCGCCATCGGTGTCCTTTGCTGCGGCCTTTGACTTGTCGTCGGACATCGTGCGTGTTCCACATCGACCGGAGCGCAGCGCGGAGCGGCTGCGTCGGTCAGAGTGGACATCGGCCAGAATTGGGGAAGGGTTCAGGCGGCCCGGGCGAGCGTCGCGACATTCGATGATTCGGCACGTGTGCTGGCGGGATCAAGCAGGCATCGGATGCCGGTTTCGTAGGTGCTGGCCTGGGCAACGAGTTCGCCGGTGAGGGCGATAACTTCGGCATCAACGAGCATTTGGAGATCGGTTCGATCGGCACGCCGGACCATTCCGATGCCCAGGGCAACCATGCAGAGGAGGAACAGGCCACAGGCGAGGCCGACCATCGCGACGATGGAGAAATCGAGGGCGAGCAGCGAGTTTGAAGCGTCGTTCGCCGCGGCTGTGCGGATGGACTTCAAAATACCGGCCAATGGCAGCGCGCACGCAACAGCGATCAGGAATCGACGGGCGCGGCGGCGACGTCGGATCAGTGCGTCGGCTGTCTCGTCGAGCAACGCTCGGATGATCTGGGGCGTTGCATCGAAGTGTCGAAGGGTGGTGGCGGCAAGAATCAGGGCAGATTGCTCTTCATGCCGAATAATTGCGGCCAGCGCTCCGGCCCGGCCGGGCTGCGGCGAAAAGGTTAAGTGTGGCCGACGAAAGAGCGTTGAGGCGAGGGCCAGTCTGGAAGCGGGATCGGTCGTCAGAGCCCGCCAGCGGAAGAGGTCGACAACGCCCAGCCATCGGGCGAGTGCGATCCCCAGCACGGGCAGGAGCGCTGCCAGCGCGGTGGCCTGCCATGCCGGGTTGGCGGCGGCGAGTTTGAGCAACAACATGGAATCGAACGCCAAGGCGTCACTCCGAGGGGATTCCTGCTCCCGAACGGATGATGGATCGGCGATCCCGCTGCACTGCTGCAATGGAGAATCGAACAATCACCAAACTGGCTGGCGCAGCGAAGCTCGAATGGGCTGCTTCGCGGGGAATTCACGGCTCAGCGGCCGCGTTATCGACCCAGAACCAGCAACTGCTGGATGAGCTGGTCGGTGGTGGTGATAACGCGCGAACTGGCGGAGTAGCCGGTTGATGCGAGAATGAGGTTGATGAACTCGGCGGAGAGGTCAACATTCGAGAGTTCGAGCGCACCGCCGATGACACCGCCCGCGCTGAACTCGAGCGGCCCAGAGACGACGGGTGTGCCGCTGTTCGGGCCGATGCCGAAGAGATTGCCGCCATGATCGACGAGGCCTTCGTTGTTTGGGAAACTGGCGAGTGCGAGTTGGCCCACTAAGCGACTCAGCCCGTTGGTGAATGCGCCGACGATGGCGCCGTCGCCGCCCACGGCATAACTTGCCAGGGTGCCCAGGGGCGTGCCGTCTTGGAAGGTCGCGGCGATGGTGGAGGTGACGTCGGCGAGGGCGGTGACGTTTCCGGCTGCGGAGCGGAAGTCGAGGGTGATGCCCAGCGGATTCTGGGCTCCGGTAGCGGCGCGGTCGATGGTGATTGACGAAGTGCCGTCGCCGATGAGTTGTCCGAAGTTATCAAAGTCGATGGTGCCCGTTCCGACGGCGAGGTCACGGTCGGTGTCGGCCTCGGATTCAACGAAGTATCGCCACTGCGTGCCGCCGCCGGTTTTGGCTTCGAGCACGAGGGTCAGATCAACGCTGAGTGGGTTGCCGAGCGAGTCGTAGGCGACGAAGGTTGTGCGAACCGCCTCGCCCGTTGCGGCCTGAGCCTTGGTGGGTGTAAAGGGCGTGGAGAGCAGGTTGTTCGACGAGTCGTATACCGCAATATCCGCGTTGTCGATGACCAGATCGCTGACGGTTCCGGTGTTGCCGACGATTCGGAGTTGACCGGTGAGCGGATCGAGCGAAACACCGGGCGCATTGCCGTCGGGGTTGGGGCCCGAGGTGGTGTTGATGCCGAGCGATTCGCGGAAGAAGTCGATGAGGTCTTGGAGTGTGCTGCCTGCCTCAACTGGGAACTGCTCGGTAGGAAGTGTGCGTGTGCCCTTCTGCGCCTGCTGAAGTCGGATGTTGGAGCCGAGCGGAAATGCTGAAACGCCCGGCGAAGTTGGCGATTCGAGTTCGGAGAGCAGCGACGATGCTTCAGCGACGTTTGGTGCCGTTGGCGGCGTGGTGGCGCTGGCACCGACGATCAGCGCGTTGAAGTCGATGATCGCGCCATGCGTAGCGGTGGCACCCGCGGCGTTGAGATTGCCCGAGAACTCGACGTTGCGTGTCGCCTCGGCGAGGGTGAGCGTGCCGACGGGGATGTTGAGGTCAGTAACGGCACCGCGGACGACGTTGAACCCGTTGTCGACGCCGTAGCCCCGAACGCGATAGCCCTCAACGGTGGTCAGATCGTTCTGTGCGTTGAGCCGGAATGCACCAGCGCGGGTGTAGAGGTCTGCACCGCCTCGATTGACGATGAAGAACCCGTTTCCTTCGATAGCGAGGTCTCTGGCGTCGCCCGTGGGCGAGAGGGCCCCGTCGCGAAAGTCTCGCTGGGTTCCGGCGATCCTGACGCCAAGGCCGATCTGGCCTGGGTTGGTTCCGCCGGTGTTCTCGCCGGGCGATGTGCCGATCGAGAGATTCCGCGAGAGTTGCGTGCTGAAGAGGATGCGGTTGGTCTTGTAGGCCGTGGTGTTGACGTTGGCGACGTTGTTACCGATCACGTCGAGGTTGCGAGCGTTCGCAGTGAGGCCGGTGAGCGCGGTGAAGAGAGCGGTGGTCGATGCCATGTCTTGGCCCTTTGGGTCGAGGCTGTGGCGGCTCAGCCGCGCAGGCTCGACATTGTCTGCGAACACAAATGGCTTCGACTCCGTCGATGCCTTACCGCTTCAGGGCCTTGTCAACGTGCAAGTTTCGACATCGCTGTTGATGGGTGGCTGGTGTGGACCGATGTCATTCAGGGCTGGCGGACGCCGAGCCGTTCGAGCAAGCTCGCAACGGCGGGATTGTCGAAAGATGCGGTTGGGAGCGCGAGCGGTTTCTCGGTCTGCTGCGGGCGCAGCCGCGACGAGAGATTGATGACGCCATCGACTCCGTCGATGATGGCCGGCTCGCCGTTGCCCGAATCGAGCGGGAGTTTGCCGGTGACGCGGCGAGAGCCAACGTCGAGCGTCACTTGCACGTCGTCAAAGATAACCAGTGCTTGGCGGAGGCCCTGCGCTTCAGCGCGGTCGGCCGCGGCACTCAGCACGGCGATCTGCTCGGAGGAGAGGTCGACACCGGCGTCGGGATCGACTTCGACCAATCTGCTGCTGTTGAGTTCGCCCGACCGGGCCTTGGCCAAGAGGTCGTCGAATGCGGCGGTCGAGAGCGACTTGTCGACCGTCGCTGGCGATGCACCGCTGACCCTTGGTGTGGCCGATCCGAGGAGTTTGAGCAGTTGCGATGCGTCGATGTTCATGGGTCGGTCTGGGTCGGTGAGGTGTGGTCGGCGTTGATAGTGCCGGTCAGAGTTCAGATCGCTCGGCCTGCGTGCTCGCTATGCCTGAGCGGTCTGGATCCCTGCGTGTTGAGGAATCAATCTGGCTCAGACGTCGGGGTCTGACGGATCGGTTGGATCGGAGGGATCAGAGGTGTCGTTTGGATCTGAAGGGTCCGTCGGATCTGTGGGATCAGCGGGATCACTCGGATCAGCGGGATCACTCGGGTCACTTGGTTCGCTGGGATTCGCCGTGCCGTCGGTGTTGTTGGTCGGTGTCGTCGGCGGATTTGGTACGTCGCCCAAGAGTTGTTCCAACGACGAGAAGGGCAGGCGGAAGCCCGTGTCCAGACGAAGGACGGGGCCTTCGTTGGTGCGATTGACGCCGACGACGGTTCCCGAGACGCGCTGGAATCTCTCGTCGAGGCCGATGACGCGTTTGCCGATGAGTCCGCCGGCGGAGGCGAGTTGATTCTGGCTGACGAGCGATTCGAGTTTGCTGCTCAGTTCAAGGTCTGACTGGATGCTGCGGATGCTCGAGAGTTGTTCGAGCAACTTGGAGGTGTCGTTGGGTTGCAGCGGGTCTTGCCGCTGGAGTTCAGCGAAAATGATCTGGAGAAACTGATCGCTGGAGAGTTCACTCAATCGGTCTGTACCGTTGGAACTGCCCGCCGCTTGTCCGCTGATTCCGCTGACCATCTGTCACCTCAGGTTCCGGCCGCTGAGCGACCGGTTGAAGGCCTTACCGATTCATCCCGCACACTTCACACCGTGGCGTCGATTCGCCATCCTGGCGCGAGTTCAAGCCATGCCACCGATAGCTCATGCTCCGGGCTTTCTGGCTGCCCAGATCGCACCGCGTCGTCGCTGAGGCCCGGCTCCGCCGGGGCTTGCGAATCGCGAGAGCGATCCTGCTGCGTGTGGCTGTTTTCGAACGCTCCGCCGGTGCCCGTGCGGCTCTGCGCCGCGTCGTTCTGCAACGTGACGTGCGGCCGGTGCTCATCCGTGAGCGTTGAACCTCCGGGCTCCGCCGGGGGTTTGGCGTGGGCGACTTCCAGTCGCCCGACCTCCACACCGCGAGATTCCAGATCGCGACGAAGGTCTGCCAGAGAACCGTTGAGCAAGCGGTGTGCCTGCGGCGTGGTGACCTCAAACTTTGCTTGAACGAGGCCGTCTTGCAGGCGGAGATCTATCGAGAGTGTGCCGAGTTCTCGTGGATCGAGTCGGATTCTTACGCCCGTGTCGCCGCGGCTGATTGCGGCGACGAGCCCGCGCAGGGCTTGCGCTCGGAGCGCGGTCGCTTGCGCAGGTGTTGCGTTGGCTTCGCCATCAACGTGCGCGGATTGGTCAGAACCGAACGTGGAGTGCGTTACAGAAGTTTGTACATCTTTGTTGGCGTTCTGTGCGGCGGAAGTGTCGCTGGCGGGCACCGCGAGGCCATTGGCCAACGAGTTGGATGGCGCTGCTGATGATGAGGTGGTCTGATCGCCCGCTTGTGTTGGTGCTAGGGCGGTTGGTTTGCCGGTGCCAGTTGGTTGAGATCGCTTGCCCGCGACTGCCGAGTTCTGGATCGATCGGGTCTGGATCGAGTTGAGAAGCGCGGGGCTGATGATGGCGGACTGGGCTTGCGTGGCGACCGTGGCAGCATTACCCTGGGCTGCTGCACGCTGCGAATTCGCGGTGGGGGCCGAGGATCCCACGGCGGATGACGGGTTGGCGGATGTTGCGTTGGTGTCCGCAGCGAGTTGTTTGGGAGGCTGCGCTGTGACGGGGTTGTCGGTGGATCGGGCGTCAGAGGGCACTTTGCTGGCGGGAGACTGAGCCGCGTCAGAGCCAGCCGGCTTGGGATCACCACTCCCGTTGCGGCGAGTGGCTGCTGCCCCTTCGGGGGCGGCTTGTGGGCCTGCGAAGGCGGAATTTTGACCCGGGTTGGGCGCGGGAAGTGTCTGGCCGGCAGAGGTGAGGCCCTTGAGAAGGTTTGTGGCCCACTGGTTCTGCGAGAGCAGGCTTGAGTTGATCTGGTTGATGCCGAGAGGGATGGCATCGGGAACGAGAGCCTGCGGGGCCTGTGGCAGATCGTCGACGATTTCTTCTGATGGAAGATCATCGTCGTCGGGAATCTCTTCGGCGTGCTCGTCTGTCGCTTCGACTTCCTTGTCCGTTTCAGATGGTGCGGCTTGGGAATCAGACGCGAACTGAGCCCGCGGACCATCGAACTGTGCGATGGTTGAGCCGTCGATCCGGTCGCGCGATGTATCAGCCTGCTGTGCGATCAAACCCGAGGAGCGGCTGAGGGCTGAACCGAAGCCTTGTTGGATTGGCCCCCCGACGCCCGCCGCCCCCCCCGCTCCTGCTCGTGCGTTGCCACCATAGCCACCGCCGGGCCCGCTGGGCGGGCTAGAGATCTCACGGGGCGTTGGGATCACGCTGGGCATCCTTCGAAACTCCGGAAGCGACTTCGCGGCCGAGTGTGGTGCCGCGGGTACGGAGTCGCTCTAGCAAATCTGCTGCCACGCTGGGGCTGTGCTTGACGAACTCAGCGACGACCTTTGACCTTTTGCCCTCGTCCATGTTGGCGAGATATGCGACGACCTGCTCGTGCTGGCCGATGGAGAGGAGGGCCTGCAGCACCAGTTTGGCGTCCTTTGCGCGTTGGCCTTCGAGCGTGGAGAGAGCGGTCTTGAACTGATCCGCCCCCTCGATCGAGGCGTACAGACGCTTCGTCTCCTCGAAGTGCATCATCTGAGCCATCAGTTCGGTCTCGCGGGCCTCAAGCCCGGCCTGGAGTCGGAGCAGACTTGCGCGCAGGTCTTCTAACTCACGCTGACGACGAAGATCGACCTGTAACTCCGCGTCTTGGGCCAGCCGAGCGGTGGCGATGATCGCCGCCGCAGGGATGGGCGGTATGGCCATTCGTTCTGCGGCTATGCCTTCGGCTTTCATGCGCTCAGACTCGGACTTCATCGATTCGGACTCGGCGTTCTCGGCGCTGATTGTTCGACCGAGCAGGGTGCGGACGCGCTCGACCCTTTGCTTGTCGAGGCGATCGGTTCCCACGAGCCATGCGCCGACGAGCGCGAAGGCCAGCAGGTTGGCAACGGCCAGCACGCTTACGATGTTCCAGAGTGCTTTCATTGCCAGTTTCTTTCTGCGGCGGCGATTTCAAGGGATTCTGATTCGTGCTTGGCTGAGGCAGCGTTTGCTTCGACTGCGAGCGTGCGTGCGGAGGCGACGGACGCGATCTCATCATCGGCTCGGGACTGAGCCCGTGCGTTGGCGTGTCGCCACTCGTCGAACCTTCGCTCTCGCAATCGCTCGACAGCCTTGCGGTCTGTGCTGGCCTTGAGCAGGGCGGCTCGGGCCATCTCAAGCCGTCTGAGCACGCCAGCGAGCGCCAGCGCCCCGGCGTGGGTTTGCCCGTGGAGGCTGAACATGGTGTTGGCCTGAAGGCCGACGCCGCGCAGGCTCATCTGCCTGCTCGGACCCGAGAGACAGTCTCGCAGTTCTGTTCGAGCGCGGTCGGCATCGGAAGTCAGCGTGCGGATTCGTCCTTCGAGCGCGAGTCGCTCGCGTTCAACTTCAGCGACCCGCACCATGGCTTCGCGTTCGCGGATGCGGCGAAGTTCGAGCACGGGCTCAAGGCTGAAGTGGAATCTCGCGGGCATGCTTGTTATTCAACTCCGGGATCAACGATGCCTAGGTCTTCTTCTGAGACAGTTGTTGCAGCAGTGCGCCAGACTCGACGGCCATCTTGACGAGTCGAGAGCGGGCTTGCTGGAATGCTCCGAGGGCAGCGCCCGCGGGCACACGCTCGCGCCGATCTTGCCGTAGCAGTTCGTTGATGGGTTCGGCGTAGCGAAGTGCGGCGTCGGCGAGTGGGTTGGCTCCGCGCGCATAGGCACCGATCTGCACCAGGTCTTCGATTTCCTTGTACTTGGCAAGCAGGCGAACGATCTGCTGCCGCGCAGCGACGTGGCCTTCATCGCAGACCTCGCTGGCGACGCGGGAGATCGAATCAAGCACGTCGATCGCGGGGAAGTGGCCCTGGTGAGCTAAGCGCCGGGAGAGAATGACGTGGCCGTCGAGAATGCCGCGGGCGGCGTCGGCAACAGGCTCGGTCATGTCGTCGCCCTCAACAAGCACGGAGTAGACGCCGGTGATGGAGCCGGCTTTGACGCTGTTGCCTGTGGTTGAGTTGGTCGTCGGTGCGAGCGCACCAGCACGCTCGAGAAGCCTGGCCATCGCCGAGAAGACGCTGGGCGTGTAGCCGCGTGTGGCAGGGGGTTCACCGACGCTGAGTCCGATCTGCCGCTGCGCGTGGGCGAATCGCGTGACCGAGTCCATGATGAGCATGACGTCGGCGCCACGGTCGCGGAAGAATTCGGCGACGGAGCATGCCACCATTGCCGCGCGGACGCGAAGCAGCGGGCTTTGGTCGCCTGTGGCGACAACGACGACGCTGCGGCGCAGGCCCTCTTCACCCAGTTCGCGTTCGATGAAATCGGCGACTTCTTTGCCGCGCTCGCCGATCAAGGCCACGACGCTGAGATCGCCCGCGTTCTGGCGAGCGATGTTGCCAAGCAGTGTGCTTTTGCCCACACCCGGCCCGGCGAACACGCCCAGACGTTGGCCCCTGCCCAGCGTGGTCATGAGGTCGAGC
>JBGSRG010000352.1:0-2916 GCA_041737685.1 Phycisphaerales bacterium
CCGCAGCGGGGGCGACCGCCGAAGCCGCACCGACGCTGACCATCGGCACCCGCTCGGCCGTGCGCGACCTGCTCGTCATCGCAGCGCCCACCATCGCAACGATGACGTCCTACACGCTGATGCAGTTCATCGACAAACTGATGGTCTCTCGCATCGGGCCTGAACCGATCTACGTGGGCGCTCAGGGCAACGGCGGCCTCGCCGCATTCGTGCTCATCTCAATCGCTATGGGCGTGCTGACGGTCATCAACTCCTACGTCTCGCAGAATCTGGGCGCGGGCCGGCCCGAGCGCGCCCCGGCATACGCCTGGGCCGGTGTCTGGACGGCCATCGCCTACTGGCTCGTCATTCTGCTGCCCGTTGGCTTCTTGCTGCCGTGGATCTTCCAGATCATCCGCCCCGACGTAAGCGATCCGACCATGCTCGCCGCGGTCATCGAACGCGACCAAATGGCCGGAAGTTACGGCAGCATCCTCATGTTCGGCGCCGCCATCACGCTCTGCACGCGCGCGATCTCTCAGTACTTCTATGGAATGCACCGACCCGGCGTCGTGCTCATCGCCACCCTCGTGGGCAACGTCGCGAACGTGTTCTTCAACACCCTGCTCATCTACGGGCCGCGAACGCCAGAGTGGCGCGACACGCCGATCGACTCGCTGCTGGCCGGCGTCTCATCGTTTACCGCGCCGATCGCCCAGAGCCTGGGCATTCCAGAACTCGGCATCGCCGGCGCCGCTTATGGCACGCTGCTGGCCACGCTCTTCGAGTTGGGCATCCCGCTGGGGCTCTTTCTCTCCGCGAGATATCAGCGGCAGTTCCGCACCCGAGACTCGTGGCGGCCCGCGCTGGCACCCATCAAAGACCTGCTCCGCATCGGCTGGCCCGCCGGACTGATGTTCGGCAACGAGATGATCTGTTGGGCCTTCTTCATGGTCTATCTCGTGGGCGGCTTCGGCCCGCAACACTCCACCGCCGGCTGGATCGCCCATCAGTGGATGACGCTCTCGTTCATGCCCGCCGTGGGGCTTTCCATCGCCATCACCGCCACCGTGGGCAAGTGTTTGGGCGCCAAACGGCCAGACCTCGCCGCACGCCGGGCCTGGGTGGGCCTGGGCCTGGCGCTCGTCTATATGGGCTTTTGTGCGATCTGCTTCATCGTCTTCCGGCGCGGCATGGTCGAGTTGTTCGTCGAGCCTCAGACCGCGCCCGAGGTGCGCGCCCTGCTCATCTCCCTCGGCGGCAAGTTCCTCATCGCCACCGCCGCCTTTCAGCTCTTCGACGCAGTCGCCATGACCCTCTCCGGTGCGCTGCGCGGCGCGGGCGACACGGTCTGGGTCGGCATCTTCACCGTGGGTCTCAGTTGGTCGATCATCGTGCTCGGCGGCCTGGCGATGGTGCGGTTCGTGCCCAGCCTGGGCTCGGTCGGCCCGTGGATCGCTGCCGCGGCCTACATCGTCGTGCTGTCGATGGCGATCCTTTGGCGATTCTTGTCGGGCAAGTGGCGCACGATGGACCTGCTGAAAGAACGCCAAGCCAAGCCCACGGCGATATCCGAACTACCGGCAGAGCCGGTGGACGGAATGGTGAGTGCATTTGCGCCGACAGCGCCCATCGCATCGCGCGACTGAACCAAGCAGTTCAAGAATCAATCCGGGCTTGGCTGCTCGCCAAACTCAATGACCTCTTCCATGTCCGGCAGTGGCTTGCCCGCCGGCAGGCCCATCGCTTCCACCATGACGCTGTGCAGGTCGCTGTTGTGGCCCATCGGCCGCACACGCTCGCTGCCCGGCCCCCAAGAAAGCACCTCGACCAGGTCCGCCGTGTGATTGCCCGAGATGAAACTCACGCCGTAATGGTTCGCCAGCAAGCCCCCCAGCACGCCCGTCACCTTCGAGAGTTCCTTGAAGGCCGTCTGGCGGTTGCCCTTCATCACGGCGCTCAGCATGGCCCGCTCTTCAGCATCAAACTCGATACCGCGCAGTTCGGCAATGAGTTTGGGAAGATGCTCCGGCCGCTGCGGGTTGCGAACCTCTCGCATCAGCCGCTCAAAGATCACGTCGAAACTTCCCTTGGCATTCAGCAGCCGCTTCATGCCCTCGAACGACTCGCGCCCATAGAGCGTGAGCCCGGGGTTGGCGTTGCCGTGGTCGGTGGTCACGATCACCAGCGTGTCGTCACGGTCTTTGGTGTGGTTCCACACCACCTCCAGCGCATCGTCAAAGGCCAGCTGATCAAAGACCAGCGCCGCAGCGTCGTTGTTGTGCGCAGCGTGGTCCACACGCGCGCCCTCAACCTGAAGCACAAAGCCCTGACCATAGCGAGCCTCGTCGTCGAGCCGCGACAGCGCCACGCGCGTCATCTCGGCCAAAGTCGGCACACTCGCCGGGCGATCCATCTCATACGCAACGTGCGAATCGTTGTACAAGCCCAGCAGCGATCCAGTGTGACGCGCCGTCTCGGGCGAGAGAAGCTGATCCGCCGAGCGGACCACGCGCAGCGTGGGATAGGGCTTCACCACCTCTTCAGGAAAGTATCTCGCGCCGCCGCCGATCAGTACGTCGCAGCCGCGTGCCAGCATCTGCTCGCTGATCACACGCTCAAAGTCGCGCCGCACACAGTTGACCAAAAAACTCGCCGGGGTGGCGTGCGTGATCCGCGCGGTGCTGACCAAGCCCGCAGCCCGCCCATGCTGCGCTGCGCGAACCAGCAAGGGCATCTGCTGCCGACCGTCGGGTGTGACGTTTAGCACGTTGTTGTTGACACGCATGCCGCAGCCCCACGCGCTGCCCGCCGCGGCGGAGTCGGTCACGAGCGAATCGGCCGAGTAGGTCGCCGCCGCACTCCGCCTCACCGTTGGCTCTCGCCACAGACTCACCCAGCGGCTCTCACGCTCCCGGACCATGCGCGAGGCCATCT
>JBGSRG010000380.1:0-4022 GCA_041737685.1 Phycisphaerales bacterium
CCTCCCCCTCCGTGCCCTCTGTGTCATCGCTCCGTGAACTCTGTGTACCGCTTCACTTCGGTTCAGCCTTCGAGTCTTCGCGTCTTCGCGTTCAACCTCCGCGTTCCTCCCCGGTTTCCGCGATCTCTGTGTTAAGAAGCCAACGTCCCACGTACCCCCAACAAGCCGTAGGCTGCAACGCCCACCAACGATTCCCCATATACACTGGCGTACCGGCGGGGAGGGCGCTCACTCAGGAGTCGCACACATGAACCGCACTCGTTCGCATCGTCTAATCTCTGCTGCACTTCTGGCCCCGCTCGCCTGCATGACCGGCTGCCTGGTCAGCGGATCGAACAACCAGAGCGTTGCCGGCAGTTACGTGGGCGTCGAGACGATGGAACAGATTCTGCCCGGCCAGACGAGCGCCGAGTGGGTGGAAGCGACGCTGGGCATGCCCACCAGCCGACAGACGCTGACCGACGGCACCGAGATCTGGCGCTACTCGTACACCAAGACCAAGAGCGGCCACGGCACCGTGCTCTTCCTCTTCTCGCACAAGGACAGCAACACGCAGACCCACTCGACGATCATCGAGTTCAAGGACGGGGTGGTGGTGAGGGCGTGGCAGGATTGAGGGGGAGAGGGACGGAGGCACGTAGGGACGGAGGGGAAGAGAAGTCACGGAGTCACGGAGTCACGGAGTTGCCGAGTACGGAGTGCCGGGCCCTCTCTTCCCTCTGAGTTGCTCCGGGCTCTCCGAGCCCTCTGAGTTCCTTCTTCGCCCCCGCCAACCCCTCCTACTCCCAGCCCTTGATCCCCACGAACCGCCCGTTCTTGTGGAACACCTCGCCGTCAGCGCTGATCGTGCCGCCGGGGCAGCCGCTCTTGCGTCCATCGCCGTCGGGCCGAAGCTCGCACACCATGTCCCAGTGCAGGCCGCTCTGGTTGTTGCTGCCGCTCTCCGGGTAGCCCGCCCCCACCGCCAGATGGAACGTCCCGCCGATCTTCTCGTCAAAGAGCGTGTTGCGGCTGAACTCGGTGATCGAGTAGTTGGTGCCGATGGCGATCTCGCCGGCGTTGCGTGCGCCCGCGTCCTGGTCGAGCATCTCGATCAGAAACGCCTCGTTCTTTTTCGCTGAAGCGTTGACGACGCGGCCACCCTTGAACTCCAGCCGAACACCCTCGACCTCGCGCCCCTGATAGACCGCGGGGAACGTGTAGTTCACATGGCCCTCAACGCCAAAGCCGCCCCCCGCCTCCCCTTTGCCCTCGCGCCCCCCGTGGCTCGGCAGCGTTGGCCCCGCGAACACCTCTCCGTCCGGGAAGTTCTCTTTGCCGCCGCAGTTCACCCACGTGGCCTTCGACACGTCGACCCGCAACTCGGTGCCGTCGTGGCCGGCGTGCGCGGGCACGCTGAACCGCAGCTCCCGCTTGCCCTGAAGGTGCTCGCGCACGCGTTCTTGCTTGTTGAAGACCTCGCGCCACGCCGCGAGCGGATCGGGCAGGTGCAACAGGCCCGCGCCAAACACGAAGTCCTCATACTGCCGCAGACTCATCTCGGCGTCTTGTGCTGCGCCGTGCGTGGGATAGAGCGTGCCGCACCAGCGAAGCCCTTCCTTTCCGTTGGTTTCGAGCGCTCTTGCGGCTCGCTCCATGAACCGCTTCATCGTGGGCTTGCGCGCGGCCTGGTGCATCGCCGAACGCTTCGCGTCCATCCGGCCCAGGAACTTGGTGTTCACGTCGGCCCACAGCCCGATGTGAACGTCGATCGACTCCACCCGGTGCGTCTCGATGGGCGAGAGATACCGCAGTTGCTCGTCGCTGCCGTGCGTGAGCATGAGCTCCAGCAACGCTTCGCTTCGCGGCGTCCAGAACGGGTGTCCGCCCGCCTTCAATACCGCCGTGTAGATCGCCTCCACCAGCGGCATCGCCACCGGATCGGCGTTGATGTGGACCAAGTCGCCCGCGCGAACCTCCGTGGAGTATCCGACGAGCACCTGCGCCAAGCGATCGAGCCGTGGGTCTTGCATTCCCTGAGAATAGCGGGCAAGAGTCGCTGTGCAGCCCGCAACGCTCGTCGGCAATGCAACAAGGCCCCAGCGCGAGCGCTGGGGCCTTGGTTCGTGCTGCACTCAGCCAGATTCAGTTGCGCTGCCGGCGTGTGGGCCTGGCACCCGCGATCAGCCCGCCCAGACCGAGCATGGTCAGCGCACCCGGCGCAGGAATGATGTCGGTGTCGTCGAGCCAGTCGTAACGCAGCTGGGGGGCAAAGCCGCCGCCAGCGACCGTTGGGGGTGCCCAGCGGATCACTTCTTGCGTGAACAGGTCGCCCGTGTTCTTGGCACCGGCCCACGGCGCGAGTTCATCGGCGAAGATCTCCATCGGCGCGGTGGACGTGAGCTGGTAGATCACGTCGTCGGTTCCCGCAACGCTGCCGGGGGTGTCGGGCAGCGAGCCGTCGTCGAAGACGGAGATCGAAGGTGCAAGATCGAAGAGCGCTTCGATAATGAAAGCATCGGCCATGTTCCCAAGCGACCACGTCGCAACGAACGTATCGCCCGTGATGCGGAAGGTGGCGCCAGGACCGGGGTTGCCAAAGGGATCGGGCACGAACGCCACAGCGCTATCAACGCCCGTGGCCATGATGATGCCCGTGGTGGTGATCATCGGTGCTCCCGGCCCGGCGACCCACGTTACCGTCAGCGTGCCGCCAGCGAGCTGGCTGCCCAAGGCAAGCGGATCGATGTTCGCCGCCGAAGCCGAAGAGGCCGAGACCGCCAGCCCCGCGGCCGCCGCGATCGGCAAAAGCGCCAGCCCGAAACGACGCGAACCCAAAACGATACGAGAATTTGACCGAAGCATGAGACCCTCTCCTATCTATGGCACACAGGAGGCGTGCGCCAGGACACTCCCCCGCCCCGTTTGAAACTCGGGGGGGATGGTCTCTCTCTTGCTCCACTGATTGGTATATCCGAGGCGAATCGCACATGCAAGAGATTTCATTCAATTTTGCTGAAATTCGATTCAGGGATCGTAAGGCTTGCGCTTGCAGTTCTTTACGATCGTTTCCCTGGCCCAAAGACCACCTGAACTCGCTGGAGTCCTCGCACTCGCTCTTGATTGCCATACCGGAAGCGAAGATTCGGGCCGCCGTTGATCATCCGGTTGCGGCCAAATCGGGCACGGGCAGAAGGTCTGCCTGCGTCATCGCTTCCGGCAGGTCTTCAAGCGTTCTGGCGTTACTGACGTGAAACTTGCCCACGGCGGTGCGTCTCAGTTCGATGAGCACCGCCGCATGGCCAGTGATGGCCTCACCCAGATCGCGGACGAGCGAGCGGATGTAGGTGCCCTTTGAGCACTCGACTTCGATGGTGATGTTGGGCCAGTCGAACTCGACCAGCCGAAGCGCGTGAATGGTGACGGGCCGGGGCTGAAGCCGTGCCAACGGCACAAACGCCTCGGCCACCCCCGCATCTCCATCCCCACTCTGTACCTCCGTCCCTCTGTTACGTTCTTCCTCGTGCCTCCGTGCCTCCCTGTACGACCGTTTGCCATCGATCCACATGGCGCTGTACACCGGTGGGCTTTGCATGATCGGACCGCGGAACATTTCTAAGGCACCTTCGATCTCGATCAGGGTCGGTTGTCGCGACAACGGGTTGATCGTGGCGACAGTTTCCAAGTCGTCGCTGGGCGTTGTGCGAAGCAGATCAAACGTCGCGATGTAGGTCTTGGTGCCTTCCATCAGTTGGGCACACAGCCGCGTGGCGGGCCGGCCTACCAGCACGATCAAAAGGCCGGAAGCAAGCGGGTCGAGCGTGCCCGCATGGCCGATCTTCAGGCTCTTGACGTCCGCGCCGCCAGCCCGCAAGCACTTCTTGACCGCCCTGCAAGCCGTCACGCTCGACACCGCACGCCTGGCGGGCTTGTCGATGAGGACGATGCCCACCGGCGGCGGCGTAGCCGAGTTGCCGCCTGAGTTCGCGAGCGCTTGCGGCACTTAGTACACCCCCCCACTCGCCGGTTCCGACGTAATCACC
>JBGSRG010000426.1:0-3626 GCA_041737685.1 Phycisphaerales bacterium
TGGCCGCCGCCACCGAGCCGACCCATGACCCGGTTCACGTCGATGGCGTTGGCTCCGGGCTTGCTGCGGGCGCTCACGCGAGTGACGGGTGAGGCTGCTGCGCCGGTGTTGCTGTCGGGGCTGTTGGCTTGCTCTGTCAGCACCACGCAGACGCGGATGTCGTGGATCGAGAGCAACTTGTCAGAAAAGCCGCCCGTGTCGTTGCGGTCGGCGCCCGAGACTTGAAAGTCCTCGAGACTCAGCCGCAGAATTCCCGCGAACCCGCCGGACTTCAAGGGCTGCTTGCGGGCCGATTGAAGGGCCAAACCGAGCAGTTTCCAACGAGCAAACTCGTCCTGATGCTCCGTCATGTCATAGAGCCGAGAGTGATCGACCCCCGCGGCGAGCAAGTCGCCCGCCAATTGGAAAGTCTCCGAAGTGACGCTGTCGAACCGGAACCAGCCCGTATCGGTCGCAAGGCCAAGATAGAGCGGCTCGGCGACTTCCAGAGGCAGATGTGCTGGCCCATCCAAAGCAAGAGCCTCGGAGAGCATCGGCGCCAGCACCTGGGTACACGATGCTGCCGGGCCGTCGACGTAACGACGATTGGCGATCTCGGCGTCGCCCCGCAGGTGATGATCGATAATCATTGTGCGGTCGGCGTGCTGCGCGATCCACGACTTCATCTCGGCCAGTTGTCCCCAACTGCCGGTGTCAACAATGAGAACCAAATCGGGATCGGCGCCCGGCCCAGACTTCGGCGGGAAGGGACGACCATCTTCGGGCCGACAGTCCTGATTCAATCCGCCGATGAACACCCGGTACGGAGTCTTGCCGACCATCTGCGCTGTCCAACGAGGCAACGGACCGACGTACCAGATTTCCACGTCTGCACCAAGTGCGGTCAGCGTTCGCGCTGCGGCGAGTGTGGAGCCGATGGCGTCCCCATCGGGCTTTGCATGGCTCAGCACGATCGCCCGCTTGGCTCCCGCCAGAACCCGGGCCACCTCGCTGGGGCTGAACGTTGTTGAATAATCGGCGAGATGTGTCAAGCGTGGACCTCCTCGATGGTGGGGGCATTTGAGGCATGAGTGTGTGCGGGCCGCGGCTCGACAAGACCCAGAATGGCCGCACAGTCGCGGTCCATCTGTTCAAGCAACGGCCGCAGGTCGTCAAAGAGTACCTGGTCTCGCACGAAGGAGACAAACTCAAGCGAAACCGACCAGCCGTACTCCGGCAAGCCGTCAATCGTTCGCCATTGATCGACCCGCACACTGGTAGACTCAGAACTCAATGGCCGGTTGCCGTGGTCGTTGGCCGTTGTGCTGCCTGCCGTTGTGCTGCCTGTGGTTACACCCGCTGGCGGGTCCATCAGAAACGCTTCGACGGCACGAGAGTGGTTGCCGAAGGTCGGCTTGGTGCCAACGCTGATTGCGGCGGCCATAACGCGACCGTCGGGCAGCGTCGCACGGCCCGCGTACACGCCGTCGGCGGGGATCAACTGAGACGAGGCGATGTTAATCGTTGGATACCCAATCGTTCGGCCGCGGCGATCGCCACGTACCACCATGCCCTCGAGCGTGTAGTTTCGAGTCAGCACGCGACATGCATCGGATACTCGCCCGTGGCTGACCAGCCAGCGGGCCACGCTGCTGCGAGCGGGAACGGTGTGATGGTCGTTCAAAACCACCTCCACCGGGTCAACGATGGCGATCTCGACGCCCATTTCGTGGCCGATGGCGGTCAGCATCGCCGCGTCGCCCTCCCGCCGCCGCCCAAACCGAAAGTCTGGCCCTTCGACCACGGCAACGGCGTTCAGGCGATGGATAAGCGGGAGCAGGAACTCCCGCGGCGAGAGTTCAAGCAGAGCGGGAGTGACGGTGATCTGTTCCACACGATCTGCCCCACACGATCGGAGCAAACGGTCGCGAAGGGCTGGAGTAGAAAGTTGCGCAGGGGGTGAGCCGCCAAGCACTGTGCGGGGATGCGGATCAAAGGTGACGGCCACTACCTGGGTGTTAGGAAGGGGTTTGCCGCGTGCTCCCGCGCCCCCCCGGCAGAAATCCTCGCGGATGCGGTTCGCCCGATCGAGCAACGCCCGATGACCGGCGTGAACGCCGTCAAAGTTGCCGATGGTGATGACTGTGGGGGAGGTCAGAATCGGCTCCGGTGGCTGGCTTTAAAAGGGTAGGAACGCACGGGCGCAGTTGCATTAGACCGGCGCCCGAGGGCTGAAATGAGCATCGAGGCGAGAACTTGGTGTGTGCTGCCCATCGCGTCGGCCCGGTACACTTGAGTGAGGTGTCGTTCAAGGTGATGCGCATCTGTGAACGACCTCGCACGCTCCGCGGAGTCAGCCCGTTTATGGCGATCTTTTCGCGTCGACCAAAGCCCGGTGTCGTTCCCGCCCCGCCGCCCGCTCCTGCGCGCCCGGGGCACTCTGGTGACAGCAACGGACACGGCCGTGGACACCCAGCCGGACCGGGTGGATTGACACCGACATCGGCGAGCGACCCGGCGCTTGAATCGCGGGTGATGGAGATCGGCACCGACCTGCTGCGCCGGGCCAGGGCGAACAAGACCGGCGTTCTCTCGTCGCAGTTCTACTCCGATGCGTTGATGAACTGGTCCATGAAGGATCCCAACTTCAAGGTCCAGTTGTTCCGCTTTGTTGACTGCTTCCCGATGTTGCGGACGCCCGAGGCGATCTTTGACCATCTGCAGGACTATCTCTCGCAGCCCGGCGTGACCGTGCCCGGACCCATCGCCGCAGCGCTCAAACTCGGCGGTGTTGCCAAGTCGCTCGCCGCGGGTCAGATATCCAAGCAGATCACGGGCATGGCGTCGAAGTTCATTGTCGGGCAAGACGCCGCAAGCGCAATGGGCAACCTCGAGTCGCTCTGGAAGGAAGGCATCGCGTTCAGCGTTGATCTCCTGGGCGAGGCCTGTGTCTCAGAGAGCGAGGCCGACGCGTACCAAGCAAAGTACCTCGATCTTGTGAACAACCTGCCGGGCTTGGTCAGCGGTTGGAAGCCCATCCCGCGGCTCGAGACCGATCACCTGGGCCAGGTCCCCCGCACCAACGTGTCGATCAAGATCAGTTCGCTCTCTGCGCGATGCGATCCGATCGACACCGAAGGCTCGATACGCGAGTTGATGCGCCGGATCGTGCCGATTCTCGAATCCGCAAGAGACCGTGGCGTCTTTGTCAACTTTGATATGGAGCAGTTCGCACTCAAAGACCTGACAATCGAGCTGTTCCAGCGCTGCTGCGAGAAGGTCGATTTCGATGCGGGCATCGCGGTTCAGGCATACCTGCGCTCCGGCGACGACGACGCGAAGCGCATCTGCGAATGGGCCAAGCGCAAGGGGCGGGTGGTGACGGTCCGGCTCGTGAAGGGTGCCTACTGGGACTATCACGTCATTCACGCCGAACAGATGGGCTGGCCGTGCCCCGTCTGGCCGACCAAACGACTGACCGATGCGTGCTTCGAGCGAATGACCGACATCTTCCTCGACGCGTGCCCGCGAGCCAGCGACGACCAAACACAGGGCATTGGGGGGGGAGAACGCGGCACAAGTACCGCCGGCGTGAAACTTGCGCTCGGCTCTCACAACGCCCGATCCATCGCGTACGCGCTGGCCGC
>JBGSRG010000429.1:0-2795 GCA_041737685.1 Phycisphaerales bacterium
GCCGGGTGTGCCTCTGTCGCTAGCGGTGCTGCTCATTGCTGCCGCGTGTGCCACGCTGATGAACCCCAGCGAAACCAGCGGCCCGCTTGGTAGCTCGGTGATGGTGGTCGCGCCGGCGGGAGAGGCCTGCTGAGCCAAGCGTGCGCCACGCATGGCCCGACGGACTTTGGCCCGCTCGTGCAGCATCATGCCCAGCAGCAGCCCGCCGAGGGCCACAACGGTGATCGCGCTGCCCAGCTGCATCAGCCGCATGGCCTGCAGCGTGTAAGCACCCGAGTTTGGATCAAAGTGATAGCACCAGAAGGTGAACTTGTCGAAGGTGTCGCCGATGCGACCGCTGGACGCTTCGAGCAAGGCGAAGCGGAAGTCTCGGGCCGGGAACTTCACACCGTTGAACTGGCGCGAGACGCGGCCTTCGGGCGTGAGCACATAGACCACGGTCGGGTGCGAGAACTCGCCGGAAGCGGGCAGATACTTGAAGGGGAAGCCGATTGAATCGGCCAAGCGTCGTGCGCTGGCGGGGGGCGTGGTGATAAACCTCCAGCCGCTGCGGACCTGATCGCTGGACGAGCGGTTGTAGGTGAGCAGCATCGCCGTCTTCTGGCGGTCGGCCTCTTGCGGCTTGTCGCGCGGATCGAAACTGACGATGGCGACGTCAAACTCGTGACCGACGGTGTAGTCGACATTGCCCAGCGCCGCCGCCAAGCCTTCGAGCGTTTGCGGGCACTGCAGCGGGCAAGAGAAGTAGACCATCAGCAGCACGATGGGCTTGGCGAAGGTGCGGTCGCCGCCGGCGGTGGGCGATCCTTGCTGATTGAAGAGCGAGCCGAACAAGATGGTGTTGCCCTTCTCGTCCAACACGGGGACGTCGTCGGGCGTCTGTTGGCCAAGACGGTTCTGGAGTTCAAGGCCGCGGATGGGCGCGGGCACCTCGCTGGGCACCAATTGAGCACTTGCCGGTGCGACGAACGCGCAGAGAAGCAACGCGACGATCAGCCGGGCGGTAGTCGCCAAGTGTCGTTGCGTGATCGTGCGTGTGCGGGTCTGCTGCGGCATAGTTGTGAGAGTCGGATCGGATTCGGTGAGTTTGGGCCGAGTCGGATTGTGCTGGAAAGGCGACCGATATCGATCAGTTTGCGGGTGTGTACTGGCCGCGGGCGATTTCACGGGCCGCAGAGAGGCTTGCGTGTGTGAACTGCTTGGGCTTGTTCTCGCTGTCGAGGGCATCGACCTCGCCGCCGTTGATCTGGCGATTGATCGCGTCGTACTTGTACTTCAGGGCATCGGTGGCGGGGCCGATCGAGGAGGCTCGCTCGGTCAGAGTGAGTCGTTGCGTGGTGTAGTGCGTGTAGTAGCCGTAGACCGCGATGACGGCGAAGACGATCATCATGAACAGTGCCAGGCCGGTCGTGATGATCTTGCCGGCGTTGCTCACCTCACCGTGGGCCTGCTGGGGCTGCGCGTCGTGAGAGTGGTCGTGCCACGCATCTGGCGCATCGTGCAGCGGCGGCGTTTCCTTCGGATGCGGGCTGTGGTGTTCGGTGTGGGTCATGTAGGGGTCTCAGATGTGTCTTCGCGTGGCAAGCCAGAGTCGATGAAGAGTTTGAGAAAGCGTGCTTTGGCTGATCCGCATAGGCGGAAACAGGCGGACTGAACGGTTGGCCCTTAGACGTAGTTCTTGTGGTCCAAAGCCTCTTGCAAGCGTGGATCTTTGAGTGGGATGAAGGGTGCGGCGGCGACGCGACGCATGGCCAGACCCAGAAAGATGAGCGAGGGGCCAGCGATGCCGGCCAGATCCAGGAAAATGCGGTCGCCGAGTTTGGTGTCCTTGATGACGGGCCGCACGATGTAGAACAGGTCTACCGCGTGCATGAGCAGCAGCCAGACGGCAACGCCCGCGATGAGGCGCGGGTTGCGCTTTACGCCGCGAAAGAGCAGCACGAGAAAGGGCACGATGAAGTGGCCGAAGACGAGGAAGATGGAGAACGCGCGCCAGTTGCCCTGCTGGCGCAGGTTGTAGAAGGCGGTTTCTTCGGGGATGTTGGAGTACCAGATCAGGAAGTACTGGCTGAAACTGATGTAAGCCCAGAAGACCGTGAACGCGAGGAGCAGTTTGCCCAGATCGTGGAAGTGGTCGGGCGTGACGACGCTGCGGAGTTTGCCGGAGTTGACCAGCAGCGCGAGGATAAGCGTGACGGTGGCGACGGCGCTCAGGATGCACCCGGCAAAGAAGTAGACGCCGAACATGGTGCTGAACCAGTGATAGTCCAGGCCCATAAGCCAGTCGAAACTGGCGAAGGCCGAACTGAGCGCAAAGACCAGCAGCCCGACGCTGCTCAGTTTGCGGGCCTTGGCTGTCAGCCAGCGGTCGCCGGTCTGGTCCTGCTTGCGGCTCCACTGATAAAGCTTGAGCGCCAGCACCGACCAGAGCGCGAGATAGAGGGCCGATCGCACGATCCAGAAGTTCACGTTCAGCCAGGCGCGCTTGCCCTCAAAGATCACGTCGCCCGCGACGTATTCCGGCACCATCCACTTGAAGAGCTTGGAAGTCTCGCTGCCAAAGAGGGCGTTGAGCAGCACGGGCACAAAGAACAACGCCAAGAGCGGCGACAACGACGCAACGCCCTCGGCGATCCGGCGCGGCGCGGCAGACCAGCCGGCGTTGAACTGCTGCAGGATCATCTGAAAGCCCAGGCAGCCGAGCGCGAGGCCCACGCAGTACAAGAAACCTGTGTGATAGGCGGCGATGGCCTGCCTGCCAGCGCCCTCAGCGCTCAAGCCAAGCACCACGAGCA